>MFAQ01000046.1:22805-32172 GCA_001776275.1 Candidatus Collierbacteria bacterium RIFOXYD1_FULL_40_9 | reverse complement strand
TGGTTACACCTAAGAAGATGCGATTACCTCAGGAAGAAATTAGTGAGTGGGGTTGAAAGAGTAGGCGCTTGTTATCGAGTTGATATAGAATAAATTAGATGAATAAAATAAACAAAATATTACTTCATCAGTATGTCTTGTTTGGAGTGTTGGGAATTTTGATAGTAAGGACTTTGATTGGTAGTGGTTTTTATGTTGATCTAGGACTTTTGTGGTGGTTGATGGGAGCGATAATTGGGTTTTTGTTTGTGTTTGTTGATAGTTTTGTTTTTGGGCTACTTACGCATCCAAATGAGGTTTGGACAGATAGGCTAAAGGCATTTTTTGACAAAAGAATGATAAAACAAAATATTGAGTCTTTGCTTGCTGAAAACCAAGAGCCAAAAATGCAAATAATGAGAAGTATTTTGTTTCTTTTTGTTTGGTCAGTTTTGGGGTTTTTGACTATGACAAGCGTGGTTAATGATTTTTCGCGTGGGTTTATCTTGGGAATTGGCACTCACTTGGTTTTTGATTTTGTTTATGACTACTTCTACGACAGACATAGATATGATAAGTGGTTTTGGCAGATAAAAAGAGAACTTAGCCATGAAGAAAAAAGAAATGTTTTGATTGGAGTTTGTTTTGTTTATTTTGTTTTGGCAATGAGGTTTTGACCTCTTGACATACCTCTTAGGGGTATGTATCATAAAAGAAGTTAGAACTCAAAAAATCAAAAATGACTGTAGAGGAAAAAAAGAAGTTACAAGTGGCACTAAAGAGGGTGCAGGGTCAAGTGGGAGGCATAGAAAAAATGATCGCTGAAGATAAAAAGTGCGAGGCGGTGGTGACACAGATCGTGGCATCGGTTAGCTCCCTTAAAGGAATCGCTAAAACGCTTTTGGCTGAAGCTGCTGGGAGTTGTAGTAAGGAAGAATACACACAGTTATTGAAGAGGTTCCTATAAATTAATATTTAAATTTTAAAAAATGGCAGTACAAAATTTTACTGATCAAACATTTAATGAGGAAGTTTTAAAGTCTGACAAACCAGTGATGGTGGACTTTTTTGCTGATTGGTGTGGGCCATGCAGGATGGTTTCGCCAATTGTAGAAGAGCTGGCTCAGCAATATGAAGGAAAAATATTGGTAGGTAAGCTAGATGTTGACGCAAATCAGAAAGTTGCTAGTGATTATAGAGTTATGAGTATTCCCACTGTAATTCTTTTTGAGAAAGGAAAGGAAGTGGCCAGACAAGCGGGTTTTAGTGGAAGAGATCCTTATATTAAAATGGTAGAGAGCGTAGTTAAGTAAACACTCGCAAACATGTTTAACGCAACCGATAGTTTTGCAATTCCTGCGATTGCAAACTATCTACATACTCGTTCAAATTTTCCCCCGATTTTCGGGGGAACCAAGCAAATTTGAACTGCGTAAGTTTGCTTTAACATTCATGCTCGCATTTACTTAAATAAGCTTTAAAAAAATAAAATATATATGGAAAATAAAATTTGGGACGTAGTTATTATTGGAGGTGGGCCTAGTGGTTACACGGCGGCTATTTACACGGCTAGAGCTATGCTATCGACGCTAGTTATTTCTGGGACTGCGGCTGGTGGTCAACTGATGAACACAACAGAAGTGGAAAATTTTCCTGGATTTTCTAGGGGGATAATGGGACCGGACCTTATGATAGAAATGATGGAGCAAGCAAAAAGATTTGGGGCCATATTGGAAAATGAAAATGTGACTAAGGTAGAGTTGGAGGGGGAAATAAAAAAAATCTTTGTTGGTGAGAGGGAAATATTGGCAAAGACGGTAATAGTTTCGACTGGAGCAGGGTCAAAAATGCTTAATGTAGGAGAAGAAAAACTTATTGGTAGAGGGGTGAGTATGTGTGCAGTCTGTGATGCGGCTTTTTTTCGAGGTAAGAATACTTTTGTGGTTGGTGGGGGTGACGCTGCAATTGAAGACGCGATGGCTTTGTCCAAATTTGCAAGTGAGGTGAACTTGGTAGTAAGAAGAGAGGAGCTTAGGGCTAGCAAAATAATGCAAGAGAGAGTAAAAAACAACCCGAAAGTAAAAATTGTTTGGAATAGTGAAGTGACTCGAGTGCTTGGCAATGACAAGTTGCACTCGATAGAACTCAAGAACTCAAAAACTCAAGAAATCAAGTCACTCAGTGCTGAGGGACTATTTTTGGCTATTGGGCATTTTCCCAACACGAAACTTTTTGAAGGTCAACTGGAGTTAGATGAAAAGGGTTTTCTGTTGACTGCCATGAATGGTGGGTTAATGTTGGATAATTGGATTGAGGGTTATCCAACTCAGACTACAGTAGATGGTGTCTTTGGTGCTGGGGATGTGGTGGACTTTAAGTATAAGCAAGCTGTAACTGCGGCAGGGATGGGTTGCCAAGCAGCCTTGGACGTGGAAAAGTATCTCACTGGTACTGTGAGTGGGTACTAAGTGGTGTAAAATTTGAGAGATGAAGGTAAAAGAAATAATTGAGAAGACTATAAAAGAGGTTTTTAATACAGAGAGTTTCTCTGTAGACAGACCAAGTGAAGAAAGCAGGTGTGACTTTGCTTGTAATGTGGCAATGGTGCTGTCTAAAACTGTGGGTAAAAACCCTAGAGAGTTGGCAGAGGAGATGGTGGAGAAACTAAAAAAGGATAAAGAGCTTGCGCTAGTAGTTGACTTGGAAAAAATTGAAGTTGCTGGGCCTGGGTTTATTAATTTTTGGGTTAGGGATGAGTATCTGGGAAAGAAAATTAGTGGAGTTTCTGGATTCCGGGTCAAGCCCGGAATGACAGAGAGTGAGATTGAAATTGGCGATTCTGATTGGATGAAGGGAAAGAAAGTGTTGGTGGAGTATAGTTCGCCAAATATAGCTAAAAGGTTTTCGGTGGGGCATTTGAGGTCGACGATTATTGGCCAGGCCTTATTTAATCTTTACAAAGCTAGTGGGGCTAGCCTAACCAACGATAATCACTTGGGTGACTGGGGAACACAGTTTGGGATGATAATTGCTGCCGTGGAAGAAGAGAACTTGGATATTTCTAAGATGAGTGTTGGCGAGCTAGAAGAGTTGTATGTGAGGTTTAATACCAGAATCTCGGATAATCCGGACTTAAAAGAAAAGGCAAGAGAAGCCTTTTTGCGATTGGAGCAAGGCGACGCTAATGCCCGAAAAATTTGGCAACTAGCCATAGATGTGTCGATGAAAGAGTTTAATGAGATATACAAAAAACTTGGAGTTAGTTTTGAAAATATGTACGGAGAAAGCGTATATGAGCAGATGATGCTGGAGATTATTGAGGACTTGAAGAGAAAAGGAATTGCAACTGAAGGAGAGAGGGGGGCATACATAATTAAATTTGAAAAGAATGGAAAAGAATATATGCCCCCAGCAATGCTTGTAAAGTCTGATGGGTCAACTACTTATATGACTCGTGACATGGCAACAATACAAAAAAGACTAACAGAGAAAAAACTTAATGCAGATCTTTATATTTACGAAGTAGGCTCGGAGCAGAAATTGCACTTTCGACAAGTGTTTGAGACAGCAAGAATGTTGTGGCCAAATGAAACCAAAGATGTAAGGTTTGTCCATGTGGCTCATGGTTTGCTTACTTTGCCAGAGGGGAAGATGAGTACGAGGAAGGGAAACACGATTAAACTTGAGGATTTGATTGCAAAAGCAGGAGATGAGGCAAGGGACTTTGTAAAAAGTGAAGATGTGGATGCGGAAAAAATGGCGATAAATGCTATTAAATATAATGAGCTAAGAAGATCGCCGGAGCTTAATTATGTTTTTCGTTGGGAGGAGGCACTGGCTATGGAGGGGAATAGTGCACCGTATATTAATTACGCATACGTGAGAGCAAAGAAGATAGTAGAAAAACTCGAAACAGAAAAAACTCAAACACTCAAAATATTGTTTGAGGGAGAAGAGAGAGATTTGGCTAGATTGCTGATGAGGTTTGCCGAAGGTGAAATAGTGGAGGATGCAGCGAAAAACTTTGCTCCACACTTGGTGGCGGGGTACTTATTTGAGGTGGCTAAGAAGTTTAACGCCTTTTATGATCACAACAAAGTCTTGGGAGACAGTAGAGAGAAGGAAAGATTGGTGTTGGTAAACGCGGTTGCAGAGGGAATTAAAAAAGGAATGAAGTTGCTTGGTATTGAAGTGGTGGAGAAGATGTAGATATAAAAAGACCTCACTTTTGTAAGGTCTTTGGTACTTCGTCGTATAAGTTTTTAGGAGAGGATTGTCAAGTTATGTCTTGTTGGTGGAAAGTACATTTAGTTGATTTTCGATAGTCTTAAAAAGGAAGTTGTAGTTATCTGGATCTGAAATAATTAAAACAATCAGAATATCTCTTTGTCCAAAAACAAAGGAGCTTGCGTAACCAGTGTTGTCAATATAGACAGAGACTTTTTCCTTGACATTTTTAAGGTAATTGGTGGTGAGGTTAAAAATGAGTTGAATTAGTTCGTTTATGCTTTTGTCGGGCTTGTTTGGACTTTGAGGGTAGAAATAAACAGAGGAGATTTCGGGGGTTAAACCAGGAACTCTTTTGATGTAGGTAAGACCAATAAAGGTATCGCCGTCACCGCTTAATAGAGAAAAGTCAAAAACTGATTTGAAATAGTTGAGAATATTTTTGTAAATATATTCCAATTCGGACATGTAAGCCTCCGTTTTGTTTTTTTAAGGTGAAGTGGTAAGTAGTTTAGGTTAAAATAGCTGATATGGCAAGTAGACTAGATGAAATCCTAAAAGAGCGAGAAAAGAAGATTGAACATCTTCGACTTATTGGTATTGATTTGTACCCCGCTAAATCTAAAAAGGACCTAGCAAACAAAGAAGTTGTTGATAACTTTGAAAAATATAATGGAAAAATAATGACCTTGGCGGGTCGGATAATGGCTTGGCGAGAGCATGGAAAACTTATTTTTGGGCAGATTCAGGACCAGAGTGGCAGAATTCAACTTTTTATTAGAGCTGATACCCTGGAAATTACCAATAAAGAAAAGCAGCTAATTGGTTTTGAAGACTTGGAGCTTTTGGATCTTGGGGATATTATTCAGGCAACCGGAGAGATAGTAAAAACAAGAACTGGTGAAGTGTCCCTGATGGTTTCGGAGATCAAGTTACTAACTAAGTCCAGATTACCATTGCCAGACAAGTGGGAAGGGATAACTGATCCGGATGATGCCATTCGCAAGAGGTATTTGGATATTTTGATGAATGAGGAAAAACAGAGAAGATTTGAGAGAAAGGCGAAGTTTTGGAGTGAGACAAGAAAGTTTTTGCAAGAGAGAGGATTTATGGAGGTAGAGACACCGGTCTTAGAGAGTGTGACTGGTGGAGCTGATGCGAAACCATTTACCACTCATATGAACTCGATAGATCAGGACTTTTACCTTCGAATTTCTACTGAGCTTTATCAAAAAAGATTAATTGGAGCTGGCTACGAGAAAGTGTTTACTTTGGGCCCAAACTTTCGCAACGAAGGAATGGATGACGAACACATGCCAGAGTATTACCAGTGCGAGTGGTATTTGGCTTTTGCTGACTACAAAAATAACATGGAGTTGGTTCGGGACCTTTATCGCCACTTGGCCAAAGAGATTTATGGAACGTCTGTGTTTGAGACCAGAGGGTATAAATTTGATTTGAGTAAAGATTGGGACGAGATTGATTATGTAAGTTCTATTAAAGAGAAAACAGGAATTGATGTTTTTGTGGATGATGAAGAAAAGATGAAAACAGCGGTGACTGAGGCGGGGGTGAAACTTACTGGAGAAATAAACAGAATGAGACTAATAGATAACTTGTGGAAAATTGTTCGCAAGGAGATTGCAGGACCTGCATTTTTGGTCAATGTGCCTAAATTTGTGTCGCCTTTGGCTAAAAATAAACCAGAAAATCCGGATCTGACAGAAAGATTTCAGCCGATTATAGGAGGATCTGAGCTTGGGAATGGTTATAGTGAGCTAAATGATCCAGACGAGCAACTAGAGCGCTTTTTGGAGCAACAGGGGGCTCGAGATGCGGGTGATGATGAGGCACAGATGCTGGACATGGACTTTGTGGAGATGCTGAGATACGGTATGCCGCCGACATCTGGGTTTGGCTTCTCGGAGCGACTGTTTTGGTTTATGGAGAATGTATCTGGTAGGGAGGGGACTTTGTTCCCACCATTGCGAGTAAAGAAATAAAAAAAATCCCGTCACCTTGGTGTGTGGTGACGGGCTGTCGTCGCGAACGGCGACAGGGGTTGTAATAGATGAAATCAGGAACTCTTCTAGAATCCAGAACTTAGGGATGCTGGTAAACAGCTCCGTTCGCTTTGGAAGTGGCGTTAAGCACGGGTATATCGCCCGTCGACCACACTTGTAACCCCAGTGGTTACTCTAGCTGACTTCATCGTCGCGACCCAATCTCCAACTCATCAGAGACAGTTAAGGTCGAGATGTGGAGATTTTATGACTATAGGAAACGTTTGTCAATAATCGTGGTATATTTTTGTATATTAAAAAGACCCCTTGAGGGGTCTTTTTTAGGGTAACCGATTTGCTATTCGAGTTAGGGCTTTAGGTTTTTTTTACCGATATTTTTTTGGGTTGAGCCTCTGCCAGCTTTTTAAATGTTACTTTCATAACACCGTTTTTGTACTCGGCATCTGGTTCGCTTTTTTCGTCTATGTCGCCAGGGACAGCGAGGCGATAGCTAAATGAAGAGCTAGACATGCGGTAGTATTTTTTCTTTTTATTTTCCTCTTCCTCTTTTTTGGCGCCTCTTAGCCATAGTTGGCCTTTGTGATAAGTAACTTCAATATCGTCTGCTTCTAGTCCTGGCATGTTGGCTTCGATGTAGACATTTTTATCGTCTTCGGAGACAGAAATATCTGAGCCAGTAACAGAAGGAGCAAAGAAGTCGTCGTCACTCAAGAGTGACTTGGGGAAGGAGAGAAAAGATTTTGGAACTATATCAAATGACATATGTTTTTTTTATGTAATTTTTAATAGTAATTAATAATATTTGCTTAAGCTAATTATCAGTCTAATATAAAGAGTGCTAACTTGTCAAGAGGCCTTTTAGAAAAAAAGAAAGGCCTCATTGATTGAGGCCTTGGGTTTTAGGAGCGGGTGGCATGTTTTCCAGAACTGCGGTATACCGCAACTTCGGGCTCACCCGCATGAGAAACTTACAGATTGATTTTATTACACAAATATTAAAAGTCAATTAGTGTATAATTTGGATTAGTTGAATTGTTTTGCTGATCTGGCTACCAACCAGGGAGAAACAGGTGATCAATACCAGATTTGATGAATAAAGAGCTACCAAGCAAGCAGGATGGAACCGCCCCAAAAGGGCTCCTGCAGGATCGGTAGTTTTTTGTTTTTTAACGCAATTTGAAATTCGCTTAATCACCACATTCTTTGTTGGCCACCGATAGTTCAGATTCTCCTGCGGAATCTGACTATCTCGATACTCGGAGCGAAATCCCGCCATGGGCGGGACCAAGCATTTCGCACCTGCGTAGCGTGGCACAAAGAACATTGGTTCATGCGAATTTTTGAATTGTTTCGTAATTATTTAAATATACAAAAAATGGATAATAAACCACAAAACATAGAAGAAAATCTAGACCCCAGAGATCATAGAGTATTAGGCCGAGAACTAGACCTGTTTACCTTTTCAGATACGGTAGGTAAAGGGCTACCTCTTTGGACTTCTCGTGGAGCTACTTTTCGCCGAGAGTTAGAGCGATTTGTGGTAGATACTGAGTTATCTTGGGGATACCA
This sequence comes from Candidatus Collierbacteria bacterium RIFOXYD1_FULL_40_9, assembly GCA_001776275.1. GTDB lineage: Bacteria > Patescibacteriota > Microgenomatia > UBA1400 > MFAQ01 > MFAQ01. Next base: position 24,373 of record MFAQ01000046.1, on the reverse strand, counting down.
GCATGTATATACACCAGATATTGCAAAAATAGATTTGTACAAAAAGTCTGGTCACTACCCTTACTACAAAGACACAATGTATGCTCCGATAGATGTTGATGGAGAAGAATTTATGCTTCGCCCCATGACTTGTCCTCATCACTTTGAGCTTTATCTGAGTAAACCAAGAAGCTATAGAGAACTACCAATGAGAATTGCCGAGATGGCAAAACTTTATAGATATGAATTATCCGGAGTTTTATCTGGACTTACTCGCGTTCGTTCCTTTTGTTTGGCTGATGCTCACATAATCTGTGCCGATGCTGATCAGGCTCATAAAGAAATTGCATCTGCATTAGATTTGATTGACTATATGGCAGGAGTATTTGGTTTAAAAATGGGTGAAAACTACAAATACAGACTATCACTTGGAGACAGAGAGAATAAAGAAAAATACTTTGATGACCCAAAGGCTTGGGAAGACTCTGAGGAAATTTTGCGTAAAGTTCTTAAAGAGAGGAATGTGGAGTTTGTAGAGGCAAAAGATGAAGCTGCTTTTTATGGTCCTAAGATCGATGTGCAAATGACAAAAATGAATGGGGTGGAAGAAACTGCCTTTACGGTGCAGTACGATTTTGTAATGCCAACCAGGTTTGACCTGAAGTACATAGATAGCAATGGTGAAGAAAAAAGACCTTTGGTAGTCCATAGATCTAGTATTGGAGCGATTGAGAGAATTGCAGCATTTTTATTGGAGCACACAAATGGAGCTTTGCCTGTTTGGCTTTCACCTGTACAAGTAAAAGTTTTGCCAATTTCTGAGAAAGTAATGGAGTATGCAATGGAAGTGACCGAAAGTCTGAAAAAGGCAGGTATAAGAGTGGAGCTAGATACTGATGCTGAGTCCCTTGGTAAGAAAATTCGCAATGCTGAAGCCATGAAGATTCCATATATGCTAATTTTGGGAGAGAAAGAGGCGGAAAATAAAACAGTGTCCTTGCGAGCTAGAGGGCAGAAAGATCTTGGTGTGATGAGTACGGATGAGGTGTTAGTGAAGCTTAATCGAGAAATTAAAGAAAAGATAATAATTTAACAAAAGACGGTATGAGTAAATTGTTGTGGTGTGGTTTATAAAGAAAAGAGGAGTCTTTTGACTCCTCTTTGGTCTGTGATTATATGTTGTATACTTCAGGGTTAATTACTTGGCGGTCTAAAAGTTTCAAAAGGTAAAACAAAGACACTTCGGGATTGGGGAGGTATTTGCCACCACCGGTACCGACCATAACACCTGACTGGCGAAGGTAGGAGTAAACAGTGATCCAACCCCTTTCATTATCATAGGGAACTTTTTGCATCCGAGTTCGACCTTTGACGATGGCGTCGCCGAGAGCTTGGTTGAGGGCATGAATTGCTTCGATGGTAATGAGAGTAGGGAGCTGTCCTTGTTGCCAAACAACTGAGCTGGTGGCAATAATTCGGACAAGTAGTTCGGCTGAGATAACATCATCTGTTTCGTCCTTGCCACCTGTTTCGTCACTATCAATACTTTTTCTGGCTTGAGTCTGCCAATCGGCTTCCAGATTTAACCA
>MFAQ01000046.1:19404-22742 GCA_001776275.1 Candidatus Collierbacteria bacterium RIFOXYD1_FULL_40_9 | reverse complement strand
AATCGGTTTTCCGACTGAAAGATTAAGGGCTAGGCGGAGAAAATACATGCTGACTCCTTTTTTTGGTATAAGAATGTGCTGATGAGTATTGTAGCATGGTTGTTTGTACTTAAAACTAGAATTCGCAAATGAGGTAAAATTATGGCTATGGAGGAGAACAGAAAAAAGCAGTTAATTGAGTCTCTGCTCACTCGTGGCATGGAGAATATTATTCCTGGTAAAGAGAAGCTCTTGGAACTTCTTAGCTCTGGGAAAGTTCTTAATGTCTATATGGGGATAGACCCAACGGCTACCAGAATTCACCTTGGGCACGCTTTTGGTCTTCGCAAATTGCAAATAATGGCAAACTTGGGGCACCAAGTAACTTTTTTGATTGGAGACTTTACTGCCAAAATTGGAGACACCTCTGACAAAGAAACGGAAAGACCAATACTGACCGATGAGGAAATAAAAATTAATTTTGAAACCTACAAAAGACAGGCAGAGAAGTTTTTGGATTTTTCGATTGTAAAAGTTGTTCATAACAGTGAGTGGTTATCTAAACTAAATTTTGGAGATATTTTGGGAATTGCTAAGAATTTTTCCTTAAATGATTTTATTAGTAGAGAACTAATAAAAAAGCGCTTAACAAAAGGAGAGAGAGTTAGTTTGCCGGAAACTATTTACCCCCTAATGCAGGGATATGATAGTTACCACCTGGATGCTGACATTCAATTTGGGGGAACTGATCAGACTTTTAATATGCAAGCTGGGAGGACTCTGCAAAAAAATCTTAGAAACAAAGAGATGGTGGTGGTGGCTAATGGCTTTTTGCCTGGGACTGATGGTCGAAAGATGAGTAAGAGTTGGGGGAACGCGGTTTGGATAGAAGATAGTCCTGAGGATGTTTACGGCAAAATTATGTCGATTGCTGACGAAGTTATTTTGACTTACTTCGAAATGGGGACTAACGCAGACATGGGTGTAATTGAAGAAGTTAAAGAGAGACTAGCTCAAAAAGAAAACCCGATGATTCTCAAAAAAGAATTGGCAAAGCTAGTGGTAGAAGAGTTGCATGGGTTTATGGCGGTTAAACAAGCAGAAGACCATTTTCAGAAAACAGTGGTTGAGAAAACAGCGGGTGAGGAAACAAAAGAAGTGAAAGTGGAGTACCCCCTGGCGGTGATGGGTGGAGAGAATAGTTTGATGGCAGTACTTTTGGATAACAGATTGGTAAGTAGTAACTCTGAATTTAAAATATTGTTATCTGAGGGGGCGATTTACTTGGATGAAGTGCGATTAGTCCGAGAGCAAACCATTTTGGCTCCTGGGACAATTAGGGTCGGGAAGAGGAAATATCTTAAATTGATTTGATATGTTGACGTGAGTTATATATGACCTTATAATCTCTTAAAGTTATGGAAGTTATTAACGCAAGACAATCTTTTTGGTATCGCCGTTTTAAGGCCTTGATTGGCTCTTCTTGTGGTGGATCTATAACTTCATAAAACAAAAAAAAGACCCCCTTGAAAGCTAGTCAGGCTCTCGAGGGGGTCTTTTTTGTGATAAAAAGCATATGGAAAAATTAATTAACCAACAATTACTAAACAAAGAAAAACTTATTTCTGAGGCTTACGCTGAGAAGAAGGGTCGTGAATTATTTGGTGACAATCTCTTTACTTGTTTTGCGGTGGTCGATTCACCTCAACCTGATTTGTCTACATTGACACTGTCGTTGTTAAGTATGCTGAAGGAAAAAACAAGCGAAGCTTTTTTGTGGACTAAACAGTGGGATAAGACGATTGTTTCGATTGCGTCAGGGCAAAAAAGTGGTTGTTATCTTCTTGATTCACAAGATAACAGAGGAAAACTTTTTGTGCCGGTAGCTACTAACAAGTTGGTTGATAGTGCAGAAATTGCATCACAACTCCCTAAAGGTGAGCTTGCCACGATAGCTATAAATAGTGCCCCTATGACGATTGAGGCTTTTATAATCAGCTACTTTCATATGGTAAATGAATTGGTATGGGATGTAACAATAGCTAACTCTGTTAACGAGGAGGTTAATGAAAGTGCGTACCGTTACGCGGTAGATGCTGTAAGTTTGTTTGGTTTTGATCTTTCTCTATTACCAGAGACTGAGCTATTGAAGATTAGAAAAAAAGACCCTAGTGTTTCCTTAAGAGTTTATGGAAGCAAAGTTAATAAGTACGTCCCAGAAGTTATTGGGGCAGTTATAAAAAAGAAATAAAACATGGAAAGTTATATTGATAAATTAAAGAAAAATATTATTGAAACTCAAAACCTTGAGTTGTTCGACAGTGCTGAGAAAGAAAAGTATGCAGTAAATAACCCTTGTGTTATTTGTTGTGTAACTATGGGAAAAGAACCCCATATAGGTCACTTGTTTTTGATGACTATTGCTGAACAAATGAGAGTTGGCTTGGAGAGCCAAAGTCAACTTATATTAATAAACAATAATACGGGACCGAGAAGTGCAGGGGCTTTGATTAAAGTGGCAACTGACTACAACTTGAGTTTGGAAGAGGCAGTAAATGTAATGGACAATAAGCAGCTAAGTGTAGCTCAAGTAGTTACCTCGTACAGAGCTAGAATCGATGAAAAGAAAGCTATTGAGAAGGCAAGTGGTTTACTTCTTGAGAGTGGTAGGGATATCTTCTCGGTAATTAGCGATGAGACAGAAAAAGTTTTGAATAAGTCAGGTTATGAGGTTTTGGTACTATCGGAATCTGAGTTGTTAAAGCGATCTAGTGAAAGAATTGATAGTCTTAATTTGGACTGGAGAGGTACGGGGTTTTCGCCTATTGTAGTTGACAAAAGAGTGATTCTTCTGGAAAAATCCGGTACCTTGACAGCGACTGGGGCTTTGCTGTCTTCGGCAAGCACAGTGGTTGAAATGTTTAATTCAGATTTGGTGGTTATTGTTGATAGTAGTATGGATGTTGGGGATGTGACATTTGTGCAATCAAAAGCCATACCCGGTGTTTATGGTGCTCAGGTCATGGGTTCTGGAGTAGGTTTTGATGGAAAAATTGCTAGTGGAACGAAGGGTGAGGCGACAACAATTAAAGAAATTTCAGAACAATTTTATGAGATAAGACCACATGGTGACTTGAAAAAAGCAACAATATTTTTTACTTTAACAAACCCTCTTTATTTCCCTGGAGGGTCAAAATCTTTGAAGGACTCATTTTACAACTTCAGAAACAATAGTCATATTTTGGAAGAAATTGTAAGTAGTAGTGATAGGCTGCTGGTCTTTAATGAGGAGATTTTGAGTAGTATGGATAATTTGAGTAGAAGAATTTCGAGTAAGTCATTGGGAGGAAATGAATCAG
>MFAQ01000046.1:5322-19369 GCA_001776275.1 Candidatus Collierbacteria bacterium RIFOXYD1_FULL_40_9 | reverse complement strand
GCAGTTTTGCTTGCAGGCGAAAAAATGAGAGTAATGTCTGAGTCAAAAAAAGTAGTTAATGGGGTGAGACAAAATTATTATTTTAACCAGCTCAATACGATATTGAAAAACATTGAAGGAGTAAGATCTCTAACAGAGGAGCAATTTTTAACTATCGGTAAGATGTTACAATTTTGTTTAGAAAGGCTCGGTATATGAAAAATTGCGTGTTTTGTGAAATAGGAGGGAACCCTGAAGTGGAAGCAAAGAGGATAATTTACTCAGATAATTTTTATGTGGGAATGAGAGTATTGCACCCAGAATCTGAGGGGCACTTTATATTGTTTCCTAAATTACACTACTCGGAAATGAGCCAGATTGGTAATGCTGGCAAGTTTTTTGAGAAAGTGGTGGAGTTAGCAGAGAAGCAAGTAAAGGAGCTAGGTGCTAGTGCCTATGTTTTGAAGTTAAATAATAATGTTTATAAATTAGAAAATGACCCAATGCATGTTGGCCACATACACATGCACGTAGTACCAAGGTATGCGGAGTCTAAGTTATAATTGTTTAGCATGAAAAACAAAGTGGAACCAAGAATATTAGCAGGCTTTATGGAGCTGCTTCCTGATGAGCAGATACTGTTTAATAAATATCTGCAAATTATAAGGGAGACGTATGAGGAATTTGGTTTTGTGCCATTGGAGTCACCGATGGTGGAGTACTCGGATGTGCTTTTGGCTAAAATCGGTGAGGATACCAAGAAAGAGATATATAGATTTAATAGAGGGGAAGATGATTTGTCTTTGCGATTTGATCTGACTGTTCCACTGGCTCGTTTTGTGGCTATGAATGCACAAAGACTAAACTTTCCCTTTCGTCGATATCAGGTAGGGAAAGTATTTAGGGGAGAGCGTCCGCAAAAGGGAAGATTCAGAGAGTTTTATCAATGTGATATTGATGTAATAGGGAACGGGAAATTGGGACTGATTAATGATGCAGAAATACCAGCGGTGATTTATAGACTGTTTAGTAAATTAAACTTTGGCGATTTTGTAATAAGAATTAGTAATAGAAAGGTATTGACTGGCCTTGTGGAGAGTTTTGGTTATAAAGATAAAACAGATGACGTTCTTAGAATTGTCGACAAGCTTGAGAAAATTGGTAAAGATAGTGTCGTGGAAGAGCTGGTTAAAGTTGGGTTGGACCTTGGTGGTGCTAATAAAGTAATTGATTTCGTAAAAATTTTTGGGACTAACACGGAAATTGTCGATCAGTTAAGGAAGATGGGGATTTCTAACGAGAGTTTTGAGCAAGGTGTAAATGAGCTAGAGGAAGTAATAAAGAGAGCATATGAGTTTGGAGTGCCAGAGAAAAACTTAAAATTAGATTTGGCAATTGCCAGAGGGCTTTCTTACTACACTGGAACTGTTTACGAAACAGTTCTTTTAGATGAGAGAATTAGTGGTAGTGTTTGTAGTGGAGGTAGATATGATGACTTGGCTGAGAGCTACACTGATGTAAGTTACCCAGGGGTGGGAATTTCTATTGGTTTATCGAGGTTATTTAGCCAACTGTTGGCGTCTGGAATAATTGCTACGGAGAGTAATACACCTGCCAAGGTCATGGTGATTACTTTGGATGATGATTTGAAGTTTGCCTTGGAGGTTGCAAACGAATTGCGTACTAATGGAATAAAAACGGAAGTATATATCGAAGATGATAAATTTAAGAAAAAGTTGAGTTATGCAAATAAAGTGGGAGTACCCTTTGTAGCGATAATAGGAGAAGACGAAATAAAACTAAAAAAGGTCACTCTAAAAAATATGAAGACGGGGGAGCAGGAGATGATGAGTGTTGAGGAAGTAATTAAAAAATTGAAATAACGGTGAAATACCTATTGAAGAAGAGTGACGAGGTGAGGATTATTGCCCCAAGTTATTCTGGCAAAATGATACCTGCGCCAGTTTGGGAGATGGCATTGAAGAGATTAACAGGTTTGGGTTTTAAAGTTAGTTTTGGGAAACATGTAAAAGAGGTGGATTTAATGGAATCAACGAGCATTGAGAATAGGCTTAATGACTTACATGAGGCGTTTGCGGACAAGAGTGTTAAAGGAATAATATGTGCAATTGGTGGGTATAACAGTAATTTTTTACTAGACAAAATTGACTGGGAAATACTTAAAAAGTATCCTAAATTTTTTGGAGGAATGTCTGATATTACAGTACTTGGTAATGCAATTTATACCATGACAGGACTGAAAACTTATCAAATGCCAAATTTTAGAAACTTTGGACAGAAGTATGGATTTGAATATACCATGGAGTATTTTGTAAAAGAAGCGATGGAAAACGATGAGGTCCTGGTTAAACCTTCAAAAGAATGGAGTGATGACAGATGGACAAAAAACCAAGAAAAAAGGAAATTTGTAAAAAACAAAGGTTGGTGGGTTTTGAATGAAGGAAGGGTAGATGGTGTAGTTGTTGGAGGAAATCTTTGTAGTTTGAACTTACTTCAAGGAACAAAATATATGCCAGATATTAGAAACAAGATTTTATTTATAGAAGATGACTCGATGTCGACGGCTGGTGAGTTTTCGCGTAATTTAAGGTCGTTAATGCAGATAGAGGGAGCTTTGGATGTTAAAGGATTTGTTTTGGGGCGTTTTCAGAAAAAGACAAAGATGTTGAGAGAACAATTGGAAATGATTATTGGGGATATCCCAGAGTTAAAAAATAAACCAATTTTGGCGAATGTTGATTTTGGTCACACTGATCCCAAAATTACTTGGGTAATTGGTGGAGAAGTACTACTAGACATAAAAAAGATAAATTCAGAACTGGTTTTAAAATAAAACCCCCTCTAAATAAGAGGGGGCGGGGATTGGAGGTGGAGTTCCAAAGAGGTGGGCAGAACGGGATTCGAACCCGCGATCATAGTTCCACAGACTATTGCTCTAGGCCACTAAGCTACCTGCCCACGTTGCTTTGGACGTAATTTAAGAAAGTAGTTTAAGAATTTGCGTCGTTAAGGCAGAAAGTGGGATTGTGAATTGTTCCCAGGTTTTTAGAAACTTGACTGTAATTTTGTTTTTGGACAGTTCATCTGGCCCTAAAACAAGTACAATTTCGCTTCCTTTTCTGTTTGCGATGTCAAATTGCTTTCCTAAATTCGCTTGGTTGCCAGTATAAACCTCAACAGGGATACCGTCAAGTCGCAGATTTGCGGCAACAGTGAAGGAATATTTAACGAGGTCGAGATTTGTTGGATCGAAGATGGTGACAAAGACTGGGGCGGTGACTTGGATGGGGAATTGGATTTCCAGTTGATCCATGACACTAATAACACGCTCCAGGCCAAAACTACTACCACTAGCAGGAAGGTCTGGTCCGCCCATTTCGGCAATCAACCGGTCAAAGCGTCCACCACCACTGATGGAGCCGATACCAGCGCTTTCAATGACGGTTTCAAAGATTGGTCCAGTATAGTAGTCCAATCCACGGGCTAAAAGCGGATTGAAGACGACGTTTTGGGTAGGAACGCCAAGGCTTTGGGCATAGTAGAAAATGTTGGTGATGATATTGAGGGCGTCTTCGCCATCTGAACCCAGAACTTGTTGGAGATATTGAAATTGATTTTGAGATTTGAGGAGATTGCTTGACAAAGTTTCGTAGTTTGCGATGACGGCGCGGGAAACACCTTTTTCTTTGAGTTCCTTAATAGTAGCTTCTAAGCCAATTTTTTCTAATTTATCCCAAGCTCGGAGAACTTCAATGGCATTGGTTTCGTTGCAACCAATGGCATTTGTCATAACATTTAAAAGGCGACGGTCGTTGTACTGAATAGTAAAAATATCTTTTGGGAAACCAAGTCGGGTAAGAACTTGAAAGTTCATAGCGATGATTTCGGCATCGACGACCAATGAGTCTGATCCCACTGTGTCGAAGTCGCATTGGATGAATTCTCGGTAACGCCCAGCCTGAACGGATTCGTTGCGCCAGACTTTACCAATAGCATAACGCCGGTAGGGTAAAATTTTGGAGCCTGGATTTTGGGCCATGAAACGAGCCAAGGGCACGGTGTGATCGTAGCGGAGACCACCAAGAGAGTCTTCTTTACTTGAGGAAAGTCGAAAAATATTTTTTTGGCCTTCTTCGCCGTACTTATCATCCAAAATTCTCATAAGTTCTATTGCTGGTGTGTCTAGTGGTTCAAATCCAAAAAGCTCAAAAACAGATTTAATCTGGTCAATGACATAATTTCTTTTTGCGGCATCTATTCCAGCATAGTCTCTGGTGCCTTTGTAGTTTTGTGATTTTCTGCCAAAATTGTCTTTTGCCATTTTGATCTCCTTATTATTTTTTTGAGGGTAAAAGCCCTACCACAAAAAATGGCAGGGCAGTATTTAGAGGTTTTCTGGAGTGAGATTTTTACACTTGTCTACATACATAAAGATGCGACCATCACCCATCTTTTCGTCGTAACAGAGAAAGTTGTAGCCGGCTTTTTCGAAGAGTCTTCTGGCAGGACTATTTTCATGGGTATGTAGGTAGCCTGGGATGTTGGGACTGGTTCTTTGCATCCATTCAGTGAGCGTGCGGCAGAGGCTTGATCCAATACCTTGATTTCTGTAGCTGGTATCTGAGGCGATTTCGTTAAAGTATGGAGTGTAGCCGGAATCGTTGAAAACTGCCTGTTGAACTTTTTTATCTGTAATTGTTTCGAGTTTCTTGTTGTATCCCCAACAGAAACCAAGGATGGTGTTTGTAAAATCGGGAAGAACTGCAACTACACCAAAGAAGTCTTCTTCCATGTTGATTAAGTTGATGATGGTTTGTGCGACATCATCTTCTTTCCATGCATCTGTTAGAGGTGAGGAACAAATTGTACAACAAGTGATATTTTTTTGATGATAATCATTGTAGCTAAAGTATTTTCCACAATCACCATTGGTGCATTGCATGTATTCGGCAAAATTGGGGTCAAAACGCCAGATGTTGCAGTAAAAAGTTGAGAGTTGATGCAAAAAATGATCATCTTTTTCGACAAAGTATTTGTCGAATTGTCTGATAATGAATTGTGACATGGGTCACTCCTTTTTTTATGTAAAAGATCGGTAAACAGTTTGATTGTACACCATAGTTGTTATTTTGGATGTTGACATAGGTGTAGATATAAAATATGATTTGCACAGTGATTAAACATTTCAACTTTATTCATAAGTAAATTTGATTAATTAAAGCGCCTTATTGGCGCTTTTTTAAAATAAAATAAGTGTTTGACTAAGTTTGATCTTTAAAAATTTCTAAACCTTGAAGGAGGTTGTTATGAACGTTTTGACAGAAAAGAAAAATTCCGTACAAGGTTTTCTTTCTTTGTTTGGAAGTATGCTTTTGTATGCTTTTTCTGGGGTGGTTGTTGTTGGCCTTTCAACTGTCTTTGATAATGTTGGCCAAGTAACATTTAGAGCCTTGGCGGCATTAGCGTTGACCGTTGTGTGGCTGCTTGTCGTTGGTTTTAGATACAAGCTTAAGCATTATAAAGAATATGATATGCGATGGCTTGCCGTAGACATCGTTTGCCGACCAATTTTTAATATTAGTTTTGTATATGCAACACTGGAGATTGGACCTACAGTGGCTCTTTTTTATCTATTCTCATCTAAAGTTATCTTTGGGGGCATTATCAAGTCAATTTTCGGGAGTAAAAATAAGGAGTGGTTCGACTACCTTAGTTACTTGATGGTGGTCACAGGTTTACTTGTATTTACTTTCCCCATAAGTGCTTTTAGTATAGGGATTGTAATCGCAATGATCGCTGGCTTGTTTGAGGCAGTTAAATCTGAAGCGATGGGTATGCTGTTGGTTAAAGGAGAGGATAAGCCTGTTGTTGCTTTGTATGAATTTGCTTCGTTAGCAGTGATTACAGCAGTAATTGTTTTGCTTACAAATCAACGCTTCATAACGTCAGTCATTACGATGGATGCTTGGTTGGTTTTAGGAATGTCTGCAGTTGTGGCTGTTGGATCGCTCTTTTTGGAATTGACTGGCTTTGCAAAGTTTGATGCTGACTTGGGTAACGCTGTTTTGGCATCTGAAATGGGTTTTGCTGGCTTAATTAACTTTGTAATTCTTGGGACGTTAATGTCATTTTCTCAAATAATTGGTGCAGCAATACTAGTAGTGTCTCTAGCTTTTGTAGCGTTGGCATCTTATTTGCGAAATAAAAACAAGGAATTTGAAAAACGACGAAGAAAAGAAATATTGATGGAGGGTTAGTAGCGTTTGGGCGCCTATAGAAGGCGCCCGTTTTTTGTGTCTTTGGGGTACAATTGAGCCATGTTTGAAACCAAAGAGGTACTTAAAGACTTGATCAGAATTCCTTCGTTTGTCGATGAGGCTCACGACGAGAGAGGTGTAATAGAATATGTTGAAAACTTTATAAAGGCAAACACGAAGTATAATTATGTTGTTCAAGATGTTGAGGGAGAGAGAAAAAATATTTTGGTTTATAACAAGCCTAACCCAAAAATTGCACTATTTGGACACATGGATACAGTGTTGCCAAAAGTGGAGACTGATAGGCCGTTTGAGCCAAGAGAAGAAGGGGATAAGCTTTTTGGGTTGGGGGCAGTAGATATGAAGAGTGGTTTGGCGATAATGCTCAAACTTATGACAGAAATTCAGAATGATGAACTTGCTTTTGTTTTTTCTGTGGACGAAGAGTATGACTTTAAAGGAGCTCTGAAACTTAAAGAAATCTCTGACTTTAAGCCAGAATTTATAGTAAATGTGGAGCCAACAGATGGAAAAATATTGAATGGTTGCAGGGGGATTACTGAGTTTGGTTTTGAAGTGCACGGTAAATCAGCACATGCGGGCAGAAAAGAGTTTGGTGTTAATGCAATAGAAAAAGCTGTAGAGTTAATCCAGAAGTTTCAAAAAAGATGTTCTGAATTGGACTTGGGTGATGGTGGTAAGACGACAGTAAACTTAGCTTACATACAAGGTGGTGTTTTGAAGGACAATGGTGATGGAAGTTCGGAAGTAAGTGGTTTGGGGAACATAGTACCGAACTATGCAAAAGTGGTTTGTGAGATTAGAATTGCTAACCAAGATATCAACCAAGAGTTTGTAAAAGAGGAGGTTATTAAAATTTCCGAGGAGATTGGGGTAACTGTCAGTAATTTGAATTTTAAGTTTTATCTTGGTTCAATGTTAACTGAAAAGATTGATTTGAAGGACCTTGAGAAAGCCATTAGAGACACTGGTGAAGAGGTTGTTTATGCAGATATTAGTTTGGCTGGGTATTACGAAGTCCAAATGCTTCAGGATAATTGGGGTTGCAAGAGTGTTGTTTTTGGAGTCAGTCCAATAAATTTGTCTCATTCTGCGAATGAGTATTTATTGTTATCAACACTGGAGAAGGTGGAAAATATTCTAAGAAACTTTATAGAAGGTTGCACGAGCGTTAATGCTTAACCCCGATCTAAGGCCGTGGAACTTGTTTAATAAACAGAATCAGCCTGTCATGGGAATAAGTGGGAATGTTTTGGTGGGAGAGAAAGAGTGGTACAACTCGTTTATGCCTTGTTTTTTTGAGTCTCGTGATATAAATCTTGCAAAGAAACTAAAGGATGAGATAGATATTAACAACTCTGATCCAAGTTTGTTAGTGAAAACAGAAGCGTATCGAGAGTATTATGAGGTGCTGAGAAAGTACGAGGACGAGAGAGAGATGTTTAGAATGGCAAGTGGACTGAAAGAAAGAGTCAATCATTACTTTAACGTAGTTGAACGTAGCTTGTTTTCTGTCTGGGAACAAAGTATCGATGATGTGTCTTTGCTAGGTTTTGTTTTGGCAGGTCTAAACTTAATGCAAGAGCATATGGATCCCATCGAGACGTTTACAACAAGAAAGAGATCTGTGTTACTTAAGGCTCCAGGCGAGAAACTAAGGTGCTTGAATGATTTATCTGTGCTAGATAAAACGCCATCATCGGAAGTTGCTTATATACCAATGGTGGTTTTGACACAAAAGGGAATTGAGAATGATAACCTAAAGAGAGTGAAAAAATACTACTCTAATTTGTTTGATGTGAACCTAGATGTGTTACTAGAGTCGGCCGAATATTCTGATAATTTATATCAATATACGAGCTATATGTCGACTGGTTTGGCACAAAAGTTGATAGATAAAACTGCAGACAAGTTGCATGGTGTCGATAAGCTGACAGATACGGAGCGCATTACCTTTTTCATACAAGAGATAAATGGGATCATGACATGGTCCAAAAATCTGCTTTTGCATAAATCTGCTAAAGAAAGAAGGTATGACTCGACCAACAACATCTTGTCTTTGGTTAAACAAACTAAGTTTGTGTCAAGCCACAAAGAGATCTCGGCAATGCTGCAACCGGTGACAATTTCAGGGTCTGAGAAACAAGCGCTCTTGATATATACTCTGAACAGAGTGAGAGAGATAGATCAGAACATGTTTGGTGAGATAAAATATAAGGCAGTTAAGTACTATAACCTAGTAAAAAAATGACTTTATATGGAAAAGGAGTCTCTTTTGGTAAAGGTATTGGCAGGGTTAGGTTGATAACCTCGATAAAAGATTTTGGTATGGTAGAAGAAGGTGATGTGGTCATATCCAAAAGTGCGACACCTGACTTTGTTTTGATTCTAGACAAAGCTGCTTGTTTGGTGGCTGATGAAGGTGGTATAACTTCGCACATTGCCATAGTCTGTAGAGAAATGGATAAACCTGCAATTGTCGGTACAAAAAATGCCTCGACAACTCTGAAAAATAACCAACTTGTTGAGTTTGATTGTGCTATGGGTACGCTTAAAGAAGTATATGACTGATTTTCTTGGAGTAGTGGAAAAAATTTATAATGTATTGTCAGAAGACCATGTTCTGGCAAATGAATTTTATCAAAAATGGGGGGTAAGCCTGGCTGATTTCAAAAGAAAAATAACCGATCCGTTAACCCATGGAGGATACGTTTCGAAACTGAAATCTATAGAAAATTTGGAGATTAGAAAAGAAACGAGTGTTTTGGACATTGGTCCGGAAATGGGCCTGGAGGTGTTTATGCTTGCGGAGTTGACAGATAAAGTGACGGTGTGTGACCCAGATGTTAGTAACTTGAAGCTAATAAGTGATATCGCTAGAAAATACATAAAAGATGGTGGTGTGAGAAAAGGTGTTCTAATCAATTTTGAGCCTCTAGGTTTTGGTAATGATGTGGACTCAATTGCGAGAGAAAGAACTATGTACAACGATATCGTAGAGAAGTTGGGTCACTCGTTGCCAGCTTTTTACAACATTGCGTCTGAGCGAAATCTGAATATTTTGAAAGAGGAAATGTTCGACTTGATATTTATTCATAAAATACTGACGACAATTACGCGGTCAAAAGCTGAAAAACCATTTGTAGTTTTTTGCGAGGCGATAGAGGTAATAAAAAAACTATTAAAAGTAGGGGGTGTTTGCTCCTGGACTGAGCCAGAGTTTGTTTGGGAGCAGAAAAGAGTGTTGAATAATTTGACCAAGATAAAAGGGGTGATTGTGGAGAAAATAGAATATCACCCCAAAGAGTTACCTGAGAAATTTGTACAACTATTTATTTATAAAGTTCATGAGTAGTTAGCAATACGTGTGACAAGTTGAGATTTTGGAGTAATCAGATAAAACGCTTGTTGATTTTGTTAAAAGAGTGATAAACTAAGCTAATGAAATTTGCTTTTGCCATGCATCATCACCTCCTGTTTTTGCGGGGATGATCTGATGCACTAAAGCACATTAGACCCCGCGAAGAGCGGGTTTTTTAGTATTTAAAACAGACAAAATGATCGAAAAAAAGTTAGAAGACAAAAAAAATAGAGTACCTGAGCGCATTGAGGTTGATTTTCCTTATGTGGTATTGGCGGATTTTGAACATGTTTTTGGCAGATTTGAGGGGTTGTTAGGAGACCAGAAGGTAGATGAATTTGAAAAAAAAGTGGCATTGGTTTTAGCAAAAGCCTCGCCTGACCTTACCAACATGGTATCTTTGAAAATAAAAAAAATAACTGATGAAGTTGAGAGTCGAATTGCAAAAGAGAGGAGCACTGGGAGTAAGGTGGGGGTCGTACAACTTGATAGATATATAAACGGAGACGACAAAGGAGACTATTTTAGATTGGAAGTGTCCCGTGGTGTCTCTGGGGGGTTGGTACCTAGACCTGGGTGTGACGTAGAAGTTGATGACCAATTTAGGGCTCTGGCCGAGTGGGTTGTGAAAGGTAATTACGATGAATTGCTAATAGTTGATGATGTGTTGGCCTTTGGAGATACTCTGACCCCCATGTTAAATGGCTTTAAAGAACTGATTCCGGAGACAAAGCTAAAAGTCTTAGTGGGTTTGGCTGCTTCTGGGGGTGGATGGCAGGGACTGGAGAGGGTAACTGAGGAAACTGGAGTGGAGGTTGAAGCGGTAACAATTGTTAAAGCAGGAGAAGAAAACGAATGGACAAGCGGAATGGCGATGCCTGCTCTGCGAGACTTTACTTTTTTGGGCGGTAAGATTTCGGTGGATGAGGTAACAGGAAAGAGACAAAACTTTCCGTACTTTTTACCTTTTTCTGTTCCGGTAATTAGTTTTATGCCCAAAGAGAGAAGATATGATGCAGCTGTAGAAATGTTGAATATTTCTATTGAAGTCGTTGAAGAGATGAGGAGAAATTTAGGTAGAGATTTGGTGATGAAAGATTTGCAGGACGCTGGCTTTGGACTTCCTTCAGTAAAACTTGAATGCTTGCAGGATCTTAAGTGGGTGCCTAGTGAAGAAGATAGTGTTTGGGAGTACTTGCAATACAATAAGCACTTGCTGGAAAACTTTGAAGAGGAGATAAGAGAAGAGGCTTTGAGGTAGTTTTTTTACTTAGAAAGTGAGCTTAGAAGATCTTGGATAAATAGGTCCCTGTTGAGAGCTGTTGCAACTGTAGTGTTTGGGTTTTTCTCCCCCCAAGTTCTTAAATCAGCTACGCTCATACCTCTGGTGAATTCCCCTTTGGTTTCTATTTTTATCTCCAATTCTTTAGTGGTGAAGGATGCTGGGTTTACTAAGTAGTAAGCGGCAAGAGCATCGTAGATAATGGCCCCATCAACACCTTCAAATTGGCTAAGTAGTTTTATGTATGGCATAACAAGACTTGTTAGTATTGGTTTAAGCTTGGAATCATCTGTCATTTGTTTTAGGTCTGTAACAAAAAGCGGCGTTTTATAGCAAATTTCTAAAGGAACTAAAACTTTTGGCGTTGGCGTGTTAAAAACATTGGCCGCTGCTTCTGGATCTAGAAAGATATTAAATTCTGCAACCCAACTTTTGTTACCTGGGGATTGAATGGCGCCACCCATAATAACGATTTGTTTAATTTTTGATGGGAGAGTGGGGTCTTTTTGGATAGCTTGAGCTAAGTTTGTTTGGGGTCCAAGACAAAGTACAGTGATTTCGTTGGGGAAAGTGTTGACGATTTCTATTATTTTTTCGGCGGCATTGTTGGTTAGATTTCCTTGAAAGGAGTGGGTTATGCCCGTTAACCCTGTGACTCCGTGGACTTGACCTTCAATGAAGGGTCCTGTGAGAGATTCTGTTGCACCTGAATAAATTGGACAGTTTAGGGAGAGTAGATCCTTGAGATATTCTGCGTTTGCAGTTGTATTTTGGATGCTAGAGTTTCCGGCTACTGTTGTAATGGCTTGAATATCAATAGACTCTGTTTTGGCGAGAAGCATAATGGCAATAGCATCGTCAACTCCGGGGTCTGTGTCGATAATTATTTTCTGTTTAGTCATCTTTCAGTAATTTTAACAAGTCCTTAGGGGTTTGGACGTGGAAGGTAAAGAAACCTTGTTCGGATGCTGGTAAGATATCTGTTTCTAGTTGGTCGCCAATGGCAAGGACAGTGTTTGGTCGACGTGAAGCGGAGATTTTTGGAAAAATTTCTGGCTTGTGCATAAAAGTTTCTCCTGTATAAACTTCACCAAACATATTTTGGAGGTTTAAAAAAGAGAAGACATTGTTTTGCCAAACTTGTGGAGCCTGAGTAAGTAAGATTAATTCTATATTTCTGTTGGCCAATTCAGTTATGACTTCAACAGATTCGTGATAGTTGGTGACAATAGATTCTGGATCTATATTCCAAACTATGTCAAAAAAATCTTTTCTGGTTAGTCCGTATTTTTCTGCGTAGACACTAAGAAAGGTACCTTTTTCGTTAAGCTCGTCTATAAGTTTATTTGTCTTTTTTAATGAGATGTTTTCTTTTTTTGAAAACAACTTAGCGGTATTCTCCTTAACTTTTTTTTGGAGAGAGGAGTTTTTGAAGCCTCCGTTGTCGCCATCTAATTCGTAGATAGTTCCATCCATGTCAAAAATTGCAGTTTTTATTTTTCCCTCACAGAGTTCTTTCATTTAGATTTTCATTCAAGAAGCTTAAAAGATCGTTGACATTTATTCTTTGCTGGGTAGCCGTGTCTCTGTCTCTTACTGTTACAGTATCGTCTTCTAAGGTTTGATAATCGATAGTGAGGCAGAAGGGAGTTCCCACTTCGTCTTGGGTGAAGTAGCGTTTGCCAATGTTACCTCGCTCATCTAATACTGTGGGGAAAGATTTTTTGAGGGAGTCAAAAACTTCTTTGGCTTTGGCAGAAATATTTTCTTTGTTGGCAACTAAGGGGAAAACAGCAACCTTGTAAGGAGCTAGGATGGTGGGGAGTTTGAGAACTACTCTTTGTTTTTCTAAGTCTTCGACATAAGCGCCCATAAGAATAATGGTGACCAAGCGAGAAAGGCCAAAGGTAGGCTCAATGACGTGGGGAATAAACTTTTCTTGAGTGTAGGGGTCGGTGTAGCGTAAGTCCACACCAGACTTTTCGATGTGATTTTTAAGGTCGAAGTCAGTCCTGTATGCCAAACCAAACATTTCTTTGTAGCCCCAAGGAAACTGATATTCTAAGTCTTCAGTGCGAGAGCTGTAGTGACTGAGTTCTTCTTTGGTGTGAGATCTCCAGCGGAGTTTACTCTCTTCTAGTCCGAGTGAGACAGCGAATTTGTACATTTCTTGTTTCCAATATTCAAAATGTTTTTCCCATTCTTCTGGTTTGATGAAGTACTCAAATTCGGCCAAATCGAACTCTAAAGTTCGGAAAGTAAATTTGCCCATGGTGATTTCGTTTCGGAAGGCTTTGCCTGATTGAGCTAGACCAAAAGGGAGTTTGGGGTGGATGGAATCTAGAACTTGTTTAAAGTCGACAAACATACCTTGGGCTAGCTCGCCTCGCAGATATGCTGTGTTTTTACCTTCGGTGATGATGCCGATTTGGGTTTCGAAAAGTTGGTTAAACTCTCTTACTTTGGTCCAGTTTTGTTTTTTGCATTTGGGACAGACAATTTTGTTGTCTGCAATAATTTGGTCTAATTCTGGGAGGGGTTTACCTTCAACATTTCCTAGTGCTGGGAGGGCGTCTTCGACCATATGGTCAGCTCTGGTGCGGTAGTTGCACTCCAAACAATCGATCATGATATTGGTAAAACTTGCAGTATGACCAGAGGCTTCCCAAACTTTGGGGCTCATGAGAACGGAAGTGTCCAGTCCGTACATGTCTTGTCTGTTGGTGACAAAAGTTTTCCACCAGTGGTTTAAAAGATTTCTTTTTAGTTCGGTGCCTAGAGGTCCAAAGTCGTAAGTATTGGCTAAACCGCCGTAAATTTCGGAGCCGGAGAAGATAAAGCCGCGGCGCTTGCTTAAGGAAATAATTTTTTCGAGAGTGACTTGATTGTCCATGATGGACTCTATTATAGCTTGAGAAAAACTCAAAAACTCAAAGAGTCCACGCCAACAAATATGTAGTTCGGCGGACAGGCAAAAAAATCAAAATACTGACTTTTAAGGAGACTCCTTGAAGGTGGTAGAATTGGGAGTTAATGATTGGGGAGGTACTTAGACCAGAGAGAGTTTTTGCAAAAAATACACTTGAGTTTGAGGTGGGGAAAAGTGAGAGGGTTTTGTGGGCTTTG
>MFAQ01000046.1:2729-5309 GCA_001776275.1 Candidatus Collierbacteria bacterium RIFOXYD1_FULL_40_9 | reverse complement strand
ATATTCACAAAGAAGATACGCGAAAAACTACAGGTGAGCCGTATATAAATCATTGCGTGGCGGTAGCTAGTATTCTTGAGTCGTGGGGAGTAGATGAGGATGAGGTGGTTGCAGGTCTGTTGCACGACACTTGGGAGGATCACCCGGACTTAATATCTTTGGAAGATATAAGAGAGAATTTTGGAGAGCGTGTGGCTTTTTTGGTAGATGGAGTGACCAAGTTGAAATCTAAAACAGGGGAAAAGAGTGAGTTTGAAACTCTGCGAAAAGTTACTAGAGAGAGTCTGATTGACCCAGGAGTGGCGAGAATAAAACTAGCTGATAGAGTTCACAATATGCTAACCATGGAAGGGATGAAGCCGGAGACGCAGAAGAAAAAAGCAAGAGAAACATTGGCTGTTTATGCGCCAATGGCGGAAGCCTTTGGGATGTGGGAAGTGAAGAACTTGCTCCAGGACTTGGCTTTTCCTTACTTTGATTTGGTAAAGTACAACCAGATTAGAGAAAGTATTGATAAGGATGTGCGACTTAGTAGGGAGTTTGTTTTTGGAATGGAAGAGCTGATTTCTTCAGAGCTTGCCAAACACGGAATAAAGGCTGAGGTTGGTCACCAAGTTGGTGGATATTATGAAATTTATGAGAAGCAAAGAAGGAGGGGGATGAGAGGTGGTAGTAGTATGAGTAGTGTTGCTGATATTCCGGATGTGATTAGTTTTAGAGTGGTGCTGCCAAACAGAGACTTGGAAAAATGTTATACCGCCATGGGGATAATGAGGATGAACTTGTCCGAGTCTTTGATGGTGGGTAGACATGTAGATAACTTGCAAGAAAAGGCGGTTAATGGATACAGTGCCCTAAAGGATGTTTATATTTTTGAAGAGGGTAGCGTGGAGATTTGTTTTACAACAGAAGAGAGAGAGCATTTCAATAAATGGGGTTTTGAGGATGGAGTGGGTAGAAAAATGATTTTTACACCAAAGGAAGAGCTGTTGTTTTTGGAGCCAAACGCTACTGGAATTGATGTGGCTTACAAGTTGAATCCTAACTTGGGGCTTAGGGCTGTGGCTATAAAAATAGATGGTAGGGTTTGTGAGTTAGATACTGTGGTACCTAATGTAAGTTCTGTTGAAGTTTTGGTGGACAATAGTAAAACTGAGCCGGATAAAAAGTGGCTTAAGTTTGCAAACTTGGAAACTAGAAGACAAATCGAGAAGCAGTTGATGGTTTCTGAGAGGGATAGAATGGTTTTTGAGGGAAAAGAAATTCTAAAAGATGAGGTGTTGGTTGAGCGAGGTGTTTTGGAACTTAGGGACCTTAGTGACAGTGTGGTAAACCAACTTTTGAGTGAGCTTGGATGTTGGTATGGAACGAATGACTTGTATGTAAAAGTAGCAATGGGGATGGATTTGGAGCTTGTGAAACAGAAACTAGAAAAGATGGGGGTGGGTGTTGGTGTTTATACGACGGTGCAGATTACTGGGGAAAATGCTATTGGAATAGAGAATCATGTGTCTGCAGTGCTAAAGAAATATAAGGCTGACTCGAGGAGTGTAACGGAGAGAGTTTACGAGGACGATAAATTTTTGATTAGAATTTTGATGAAAGTTGATTACAGGGGTAAGAAGAAAATTGAGGAGGAGCTGAAAAAGAAGTATGCGGATTGTGTTATTGTATAAGCCATGAAAAAAGAGTTCTTATTGGATGATTCTATTTGGGAGAAGTCTTTTGTGGTTGATGTCAATGAATATAAAAAGGGCCGTGAAGATTATGTAAATTCTTGTGTAAGTGAAGAGTTTTGGGGGAGAGATGGTGTGAGGGAAAGAATAATAGCCTCTATGAACTTTGTATTCTTGTTGCTTGGTAAAGAGATGAGTAAAAAGCTGGGTTTTGATTTGAGGCTTGAGTTTGTTAATTTAATTGCTAAGCGGGTACCGGTGAGAACTATGGCAGACCCTGAATTGGTTGGCACGGGTGAGGTTTGGGTATTTATACAAATAAACATGACAGCAATAAATTGTATTGTTGATGATATTTTTGAAGGAAATAATGAGATAGCAGATATAAAGAAATTTACAGAGGATTGGTGTCAGTTCCTTGAAGGGAGTATGGTGCAGGAATTTGCTCACATACTTTACTTTCTAAGTGTTTGTAATAGTGACAGAAGAAATGCATTTATAAAGACCATGAGCGATTATGTTTTTGCTGATGAGGATATTGGCTCAGCAACGAGAGAAGCTTATTTGGTCACAGAGATTGAGAGACACGGGAGAGTCATAGAATTAGATTTCTTGATAAAAGTTTATCCAAATTCTTGGGCGCTGGCTTGGTGTGAAGAAGACCTTAAGCAAATTAAGGAGTTAGGCGTTTGACTCCACTTCGCTAAAGCTACGAAGGGGTTTATGGAGTTAACCTTTTTACTCCGCGGTAGAGGTAAGTAGCTTCTCTGATGTTGTCTAGGCCTAGCATTTTCATGATGAATCGACTAGGTCCAGCTCCAAAACCGCCGTGGGGTGGGCAGCCGTATTTGAAAAAATCGAGATACCCAGTAAGACCTTCAACTTCTAGGCCTTTGTCTACAAC
>MFAQ01000046.1:2511-2703 GCA_001776275.1 Candidatus Collierbacteria bacterium RIFOXYD1_FULL_40_9 | reverse complement strand
TCGATGAGGAAAACAAATTCGTGACTATATTTTTCTTTGACATGTTCGCCAAGAATACGTTCTTCTTCGGCTGACATGTCGGCGGGTTTTTCACTAACAATACCTTTGTCCCTTAATATTTGCTTGGCTTCAGCAAATGTAAGTTTGGGGAAAGGAGTAGTAGGAACTGGTATTTCCCGATTGAAGACTATT
>MFAQ01000046.1:0-2497 GCA_001776275.1 Candidatus Collierbacteria bacterium RIFOXYD1_FULL_40_9 | reverse complement strand
GTATTTCTTATTTACCTTTGTAATGATTTCGACGAGAAGATTTTCTTCCATTGTCATGATGTCGTGGTGAGAGTCGATATAAGACATCTCCATATCGTAGCCAGTGAATTCCGAGTTGTGCCGAGAAGTGAAAGAAGGGTCGGCACGGAAAACTGGACCGATTTCGAAAACTTTTTCAAATCCTGCTGATTGAGCCATTTGTTTGTAGAACTGGGGGGACTGTGCAAGATAAGCTTTGCCACCAAAGTAGTCAACTTCAAAAAGCTCCGCTTTGGTTTCGCTGGGGGTGCTCATTAATTTGGGCGAGTGAATTTGGAGGAAACCCTGGTCGGTGAAAAAGTTGGTGTAGACCTGATCCATCAGAGTCCAGACTTTGAAGGTTAGGGCATTATGTTCTTTTCTTAGGTCTAAGTATCTCCAGTCTAAGCGGGTATCCAGGTTTGTTTCGCCTTCGCCTTTTTCATTGACTGGAATGGGGAGTTCTGGCTCGGCTACACTAATAACTTCTACTGACTCAATAAATATCTCTAGGCCACCTGGAGCTTGGGCATTTTCTTTGGCTTCGCCAATTATAGAGACGACGGATTCTAGGGAAAGATCAGCTACTTTTGCGAAGTTTTCGGCATTACCTTTGATGACGACAGTTTGGACAGTGCCGGTTATATCGCGGACGACCAAAAAGGCAATGCCGCCTTGTTTGCGGATAGTTTGGGCAAAGCCTTTGATGTTTACTTGTTTGCCAAGATGGTCTTTGATTCCTTTGATTTGGGTTCGAGTCATGTAGTGATTATACCAAGCTGCGTTACAGTAATAATAAAAACTCACCGCGGTGGTGAGTTAAGGTTGTCTTTAAACTGTTTTAGGGAATAGCTTCTCGAAATTGGGGAGTTTTCTGTAGAATATGGGTCGATTAGTATGAATAGCGTTTGTAATACCATGTTGCATGCCGACTGATGTTCCAAGATCAATATAAACAACAGTGGCTTCAGCCGCCTCACCCCAGGCAAGTCCAGCGTTGATTCCGAGCCATCGTTCTTCATCTACGCCGTCTTTCAGTATACCTTCTTGGGTATAAAGCAAGTGGCTTAGAAAAGGGGCCTCGTCGTAATTTACAAGACAATCTCTGGCACAGGCGCGGGCATAAGTGATATTTCGATCTTCTTCGGCTTTGTCTTTGCCTTTGAAAGGTGTTTCGACAATTACTCGTTTGAATTTCTTTCGCAACGTCATATTTTCTCCTTGAGATTTCAATGTATGCCTTGAATTATACTTGGTGTAAAATATAGGTTGAAAGAACATTTTAATACTGGAGGATGAATGTCAGATAATTTGTGGTCGGTCAAGTCTGGTAGTTGGTTTATTGTTACAATAATCTTCTGCCTTGCTACAGCTTTTTTTGGTATTAATCTTGTTAAAGAGCCTACATGGTCAAACGCGCTGGTAGCCTTATTTTTCTTTGGTCTTACAACTTATCCGTTTAGAAAGCAGATGAAGGCTTTAAAGCTGGAGCTGGATGTAAACACCAGAATCATGGAGTTGGAATTTTCGTCTATTCTGAAGAGTACTACTGCAAAGCTGAAGAATGGGAGATTCTTGGGTTTTAACGATGCTGAAGGTACATATTTTTCAGTCGAGGGAGGTGAAGGTTACAGGGTGGAAGGACTACCGTGTGGTGAAACCAACGTTTTGTTTTTTAGATTTGTTTTTTCTGATAGAGATAATGATTTGTTGGTGGTATTTAATCCGGACGAGCAGCACTCTAAGGTCGGAGTGGTTGTTTTTGTTAGACAATAGAGAGATATTTAATCAAACTGCCTATATGGGCAGTTTTTTTGTTAGAATAGGCACATGGCTTATGATTTTGCAGCAATAGAAAAGAAGTGGATTGAGAAATTTAGGGGTTTTGATGGATTTAAGGGTAAAGATTTTGAAAAGCTGGAGAAAAAATATGTGCTAGTTGAGTTTCCATACCCATCTGGAGAAGGGTTGCATGTGGGACATGCATTTTCGATGACCGGAGCGGATGTTTACGCGCGTTTTATGCGCAAGAAAGGGTTTAACGTGATGTTTCCAATGGGGTTTGATGCATTTGGGTTACCTACTGAAAACTACGCTATAAAGACAGGGATAAAGCCACAGATTACCACCGACAGAGTGACTAAGTTGTTTAGAGAGCAAATGGACAGATTGGGTTTTTCTTTTGATTGGGAGAGAGAAGTAAATACGACACACGCTGGTTATTACAAATGGACACAATGGATATTTGTAAAACTTTTTGAAAAAGGTTTGGCTCACAAACATGAGATGCCAATAAATTGGTGCCCATCATGTAAAATCGGTTTGGCTAATGAAGAAGTCATAGATGGCAAGTGCGAGCGATGTGGAACAGAGACTTCTAAGAGAAATATATCCCAGTGGGTGGTGAAAATTACTGATTATGCTGATCGACTTATCGAAGGTCTTAAAGATACGGACTTTATTGAAAAAGTAAAAGCGG
>MFAQ01000045.1:25625-26609 GCA_001776275.1 Candidatus Collierbacteria bacterium RIFOXYD1_FULL_40_9 | reverse complement strand
ATCTATGGTGGTTGCACCAATTAGGTGGAGCTCGCCTCTAGCCAGAGCTGGCTTTAGAATGTTGGCTGCGTCCACAGCACCTTCGGCATTACCAGCACCGACCAATGTATGGAGTTCGTCTATAAATAAAATGTGCTGACCACTGCTAGTTTTTACCTCTTCTACAATTCCCTTTATTCTTTTTTCAAATTCACCTCTGTAGGCAGCTCCCGCCAAAACGGTCGCGATGTCTAGAATCAAAATGTCTTTGCCTTTAATTGAGTCTGGAACATCGCCATGAACAATGCGGCTTGCCAAACCTTCTACTAGGGCAGTTTTACCTACACCAGGGTCGCCAATTAGGACTGGGTTGTTTTTGGTTCGTCGGGAGAGAACTTGCATAACACGGCGAATTTCGCTATCCCGACCAATGACAGGATCTAATTTTCTTTGCTTGGCTTTATCGGTTAAGTTAACAGTGTATTTACCTAAAAGACTTTGGTTTTGATCTTCCATAGTTTATAGAATAAATCATTTTTATCACTCAGTCAAGTAGAGTGATAACTAAAAACCCCTTAAAGCTTTGATGCGATCTTTTACAGGAGGATGGGTGTTAAAAAGGCTGGCGAACCAACCAATACTGTCGTGGTGATTTTTGAGTGGATTGGCAATGTACAAGTGGGCAGTGGCCTTGTTGGCAGCCTCGAGCGGCTCTTTATCACCCGTGATTTTCTCCAAAGCGCTTACTAGACCCTCTGGATTTTTGGATAGAGCCACTGCGCCTGCGTCGGCAAAAAATTCTCGGCGGCGAGAGACAGCAAGTTGAATTAGCTGAGCGATAATGGGTGAGAGAATAACTAAGACCAAGCCAACCACAAAAATAATGGCATCTAGATTCCCATTCCCCTCTTCTTTTTTTCGGCCACCAAACATGTTGGCACGAAGCAACCAGTCAGCAAGCAGGGTTATAGAGCCGACAAGAACAGAAATAATTCCCATAAGGCG
>MFAQ01000045.1:20801-25614 GCA_001776275.1 Candidatus Collierbacteria bacterium RIFOXYD1_FULL_40_9 | reverse complement strand
AAAGAAGCCCAGTTGTAGCACAGACGACGGCATGTTCTGGATCTCTTCCGGTAGCAAAAGCATTCATAGCTGTGTCGTCTATCACATAAAGCTTTGGAGTAGGAATTTGAGCAACTTTGGAAAGATTTTCGGTGACGGTGTAAAAATCAAAAAACTCATTTCTGGTAGCAGGGCGAGCGCCAGACATAGAGAGAATTATTTTGTCAGAATAATAGTAACTACCAATACTAGTTAGTGTCGAAAAAATTAAGGCAATGACAAGCGCAGAACTGTCCGCACCAATGGCATAACTGATAAAGTAAGCAGCGGCAGAAACAAAAGCAATAAAGCCAGCAACAACCAAACCACTTTTAAATTTATTTTCTTCTACTATTTCGTAGTAGTTTTTCATGTCCTAAAAAATATTTGATAAAGCTACAGGCTGATTTTAGTGTCCTTCATTTCCTCATCAGATACTAAGAGGTGTGAGCCAGTTGTGGCGGTCTCGAGGCCTTTTTGCGGTTTAAAGCCAAACCATCCTGCAACTAAATTACTAGGAAAAACAACAAGTTTTTGGTTAAAATCAGCAGTAAGGTCGATAACAACTCTTCTGGCGTAAGTAAGTTTGTCAGCGGTATCCGTAAGCTCGTCCATCAATTTAGTAATAACTTTTTCTGCTTTTAACTCTGGGTTACTTTCGACCAAGATATGAAGCTTGGGAATGAGACTGTTAAGAGCCTCACTGGCTTTATCTATTTTTTTCATGTCGCCACCTTGGGCACCATCGACAGCTTTTCTGGCGGAAGTAAGGCTCTCGTAAATATCTTTTTCGTGTTTTAGATAACTTTTAGCAGAAGTTTCTAAGTTTGGTATTAGCGAGGCTTGGCGCTTTAGTTGGTTGCCTATATCTTGGATAGAGGCATTAATTCTGGTAAGAGCGGTTTGGAGCCAGTTGTATAAAGAAACTACGTACCCAAATAACAAGACAACAATGACTAATGACCCGCTTATGTATGTATTCATAAAACTTTTTAAACTGTAATAACTAATTTTAACATTAATTATCAAGTCTTATAGTTTTGAGTAATTATTTTATGCTTTGTTTTCATGTTGTTTTCACCACCAAAAAACCACCCTTGCGAGTGGCTTTTTGGTATCTTTTAAAAGGCGCTGATTAGCGACCTCCAAATGAACGAGCTGGTCTCTCCTCTTTTGGACGAGCTTCGTTGACGATTATGTTACGACCGTCCATGTCAGTTCCATTTAGTTTTTCAATGGCAACCTTGGCTTCTTCTGCATTTTCAAATTCGACAAAGCCGAATCCTTTACTTCTGCCGGAGAATTTATCGGAAATAACGGTTACTTCACCTAGAGCACCGAAGGGAGAGAAGATCTCCTGGAGTCTGGATTGAGTAATGCTGTAGGGTAGATTCCCTACGTATAAACGAACAGCCATTTCTGGCTCCTTTCTGCTTTCCCCCACCATAATCATCATAGTGAAAGACTAACTGTAAAACAAAAGTTAGATGATTTAACTGTGTCTATTTTAACAGATACTTGAACAAATCAAGGAGAAGATTGTATTTGCTAAGTTTGAAGGGGTAGAGAATTTAGGTATGAGGTCGTAAAATATAGCTTGTTGGGGCTGCCTGCCCGCAAGTGCTGAAGCACTAGCTTCTGCAGGCGGGTAGCGCAATAATGTTAGTGTGTCGTACTTTTATACATATGTAATCCAAAGCCAAAACAACGGAGACCTTTATGTTGGTTGGACAAACAATCTAAAACAAAGACTTTCTAGGCATAATAAAGGCCTTGTTAGAGCTACCAAACCAAATATTCCTTGGGTTTTTGTTTATTTCGAAGGATGTTTGTCTAAAGAAAAAGCAATAGAAAGAGAAAAATCGCTTAAGACTGGCTTTGGACGAAAATATATAAAATCCAGAATATAAACTGGGGCTGTAGCGCAGCTGGTTAGCGCGTCTCCCTGTCACGGAGAAGGTCGTGGGTTCGAATCCCATCAGCCTCGCCATGAAAAATCCTTCCCTTGTGGAGGGATTTTTTATGGCAAAGAAATGGGATGAGAAGGACGAATTCAGTTTCGTAACGAACCTGAATGAGGCTGGAAGGAGTCCCCCGCCACAGGTGGGCAGGTATCAGCCTCCAATTGCTAACCATTTTTGTGTATATCAAACCTTTATCTTTATATCGGTCAAAGCAGTCCTCTGATTGTTGTAAAATAGATCAAAACTTGCGTTATCTGTTGCAAGTTTACTTTAAAAATGGAGATAATATGACAACCGCTGTTCCCTCAACCCCTGCTGTACCTTTCACTATGATGTTTGCCGTTGATCCTGCCACTCAGCCCGCCTTGATGATGGATGGTACTTACACCACCGAGTACACGACTGAGTCTGGCCACTCTGGCGGAATGGATGACTCCCCAATGACGGATAGTGACTAACATCCGTTTTACCAACCCAGTTCAAAGTAACTGGGTTTTTTATTGATAAATGGTATAATTTCAAAAATGTTCTTTATCATATAAAGGAGGTTGTATGTTACTTATCGTGACAAACACAAATGATCCGACTACCGACTTTGTAGTCGAGAAACTGAAAGCAGATAACAAACCATTTCGAAGGCTCAACACAGATCTGTTTCTGACAGAGACTACCCATAAAATCCACTTTGATGGGAACTATAACCTGTTGATTTCTGATCGCAATGGACCGCTCGATCTAAACACAATTAAGTCTGTTTGGTATCGAAGACCAGAACTACCAAAAGTGTCTAGCCAACTGTCTACTCCTCAAGCTGTTAATTTTGCTCAGGTTGAGTCCCAATATGTACTCAAAAGTATTTATGATTTACTTGATGATCGGGTCTGGGTAAGTAGGCCGTGGGCAATTAGAAAGGCAAACTCGAAGCTTGATCAGTTGAGGGTTGCCACAAAACTAAGTTTCCGAGTTCCAGAAAGTCTTTGCACCAATGACCCTGTCGAGGCTGAGAAGTTTATAAGAAAGCACGGCAAGGTAATAGTGAAGCCATTTAAGAACAATGTGATTGAGGAAGGTGATGGAACTAGTTGGTTTATTTACACAGCCGAAGTTAATGAGGCCCGCATTGACCAATTAAGATCTGTTTGCTTTGCGCCAACTTTCTTCCAAGAAAGAATCGAGAAAGACTATGAAGTTCGGGTGACGGTTTTTGGAAACAAGGTTTTTGCAACAAAAGTTGATTCACAGGCCGACAAAAATCTAGTTACTGACTGGCGAAAAAGTCCTACGAACTCGATGCTTTGGAGTGAAACGCAGATACCAAAGCCTGTCGAAACTGCCTGTCTTGAATTGGTCAAGCATTACGGACTAAGGTTTGGTGCGATAGATCTAGCAGTAAAAGATGATAAATACACTTTCTTTGAGATGAATCCAAATGGTCAGTGGGCTTGGCAAGAGATCAAATTGGGCATACCTATGACCGAAGCACTCTTTGAGGCTTTGGAGTTGTAAGAGTGAACCACCATATTCGTATGGTGGTTTTTTAGTACAATTGGGAGAATGGACGACCACAATAAATATGCAAACATTATCTTAGAAATGGATAAAGAGGATCAAGATGCAAGAAAAATATTTGCTTCTGGTCCGAACAATCCCGAAAGATATAACGAAATTGTGGCTCCTGTGGATAGAAAGAACGAGAATATGATTTTGGAAATTATGGATGTGGTCGGTTGGCCTGTGATTAGCAAGTTTGGAGAGATTGCTTCATATTCGTTTTGGAGATTAGTACAACACGCAAAGATTGATATAAAACGAAGAGCTTTGGAGTTGATGGAGAAAAACATGGAAGATATAAACAAAAAGAATTACGCAATGTTGAAAGATAGAGTCCTGTTGATCGATAAGAAGCCACAAATATACGGCACACAACTTGGTCTTAACCCAGAAACCAATAAACCTGAATTACTGCCAGTTGAGAACATGGATAAGGTAGATGAACTAAGAGCCTCTGTCGGATTGGGACCATTATCTGAATATTTGGCCTCGTTTAACCAAAACTAGGTAGAAAGTTATATTTTTTAGGAAAGTTTCCCAAGATGCTTTGCAGTGTTGAAAGGGTGAAGTCCAACTCTATCTCACGGTTGCTGAACGCATCCCGTAAGGGTCGCCATGAAAAATCCTTCCCTTGTGGAGGGATTTTTTTTATGGCCAAGAAATGGGATTCGAATTTATTCCATAATAAAAGCCCTCTCGCAAGAAGAGGACTTCTTTTGAAAGGGCGGTCGCTATTTCAAGCAACCATGGCTAGTCCATGGATCAGGCGTAAAGTGTTCGGGTGGAGCTGCCTGGGTAATTTCAGGCATGCTGACATACCAGCTCATCTGGCACCAACCATCTGACTTCACACCTAGATACTTGGCACCCT
The DNA here is from genome assembly GCA_001776275.1 of Candidatus Collierbacteria bacterium RIFOXYD1_FULL_40_9. Taxonomy (GTDB): domain Bacteria; phylum Patescibacteriota; class Microgenomatia; order UBA1400; family MFAQ01; genus MFAQ01. The sequence goes on along the minus strand of MFAQ01000045.1, from coordinate 21,210 downwards.
TGTTCGTATCCCTTCGTAAATTGCGAGCCAACTTTCAAGGGTCTGACCTTTTCCGAAGTGGCGATAACCAAGAAGGTTGTAGCCAGTAACTGGCAACCAAGTACTTTTTGATTTGTTGTTGCCATTTTTCTCCTCTGAAAAAATATATTTATAATTACTTACAGGACACAAGAAAATTTTCAACAACCCGTTTGCAATAATCTATGACTTCCTGATCATGCTCTGATCCATCGTCAATTGCGTGAATTATTCCTCCGAAGCCTTCGTTACTAACAACGAATATTTCGGAGTATGTTTCACCTTCAACAAGGCGGAGTCCACCATCTTCTGCAAAGAACTCCGCGCCATAATTTGTGTACTCAATTTGTGAACCGAGCACCTGGCCACCGTCATCTTTCGGCAATCTCCA
>MFAQ01000045.1:3682-20775 GCA_001776275.1 Candidatus Collierbacteria bacterium RIFOXYD1_FULL_40_9 | reverse complement strand
CGGCAATTTAACAACTTGTTTGAAAAGATCTGTCATGTTTTCCTCCGAAATATTTGATGGGGAATTATATCTCGCATTACGCTTTCTGTCAAATTATAGGCCTTTTTTGTGCCTAGATTACAGTACCTAGAGTTCTAAAATCGTCTCAGTAGGCTCGCATTGATCCTATAGTAGTTGATTTTTGAAGCTTGCTATGTTAGAATTTGACATCCTAATTTCAAGTTCTTCCACGCCTAAAGTGGAAAACGGAGGTAAGAATGTTCATTATTAAAAAATGGTTGGACTGCAAATCAACATCGTTGTTTCTTGGTGTTATCTTTGGAGGGATGATATTTTCCTTTAAGAACCCAAAAGAAAATCTTGTAAAACTTATTTTCCATCAGAAACCATTAAAACTACTTGCAGCCATAGAGTCATTCAAATCTGATAAAAACAAGCTGTTTCATGGATTTGAACACCGAGAGTCAGACCTACCAGGTGATCTACATGTTGGAGGTCAATTGTGTTTCAACTTCCACAGTCGCGAACACATTGACTTGAAAATGGCTTGGTACTTTGAGTCTGGAGAAAATTCATATCATGAGTTCACTATTACTATAAGAATCTCTGATTTGGATTTGATTGTAAACGCAATCAATGACTTTTTTGTTGAGAAGTAGGTAAAATAGCCAGGAAAAGAACCCTGGCTATTTTTATGCCCAAAATGTTCGAAACCATCCCAATAGTCTCGCTTTTATTTTTGTGCGTAAATTTATCCTTATAACAGGGAGGGTGGTGATGGGATACGAACTTTTTGGCCAAAGAAAATCCCCCTCGCGCTGGGAGATTTCTTATCACTTTGTGTTTTCACTAGATATACCAATTGTCTGTTTACAAATACCCATTGACAAAGATAATTGTTTATATAAGATGGAATTATGAATAAAGGACAGTCGGGAGAAAAAAATTTAAAAAATATCCTAAAAACTTTTAAAATGAACGAGGATAAGTTTAGTACCTTATTGGGAATTGTTGTGGTTTTTTTGATGGGAGTTATGATCGTGAATTACTTTAAATCAGCGAAGCTGAATATCTGGAAAGGTGGTCTACTAGATAATGGTGCGACAACTACAATGAGTGAAGAAAAGAATGACTCTTCAGACAATGAAGTTGATACCTATAAAGTCGTTAAGGGGGATGATTTGTGGCATATTGCCGAGAAGCACTATGAGTCTGGTTACAATTATGTTGATATCATCAGAGAAAATAAACTTCCGGCAAATGGAAAAATTGAACCAGGTATGGAGCTAAAACTACCTAGAGTTGAAGCAAAGAAAATAACCATAAAAATGAATAAGACAGAAAAAAACGCTGGGGAGAAGGTGGTTGTTGCAGTAACACCAACCCCAACCAAAACAGCTGGGACGATTGACCTCGATACTTACATAACCCAAAAAGGAGACTCTTTGTGGACGATATCGGTAAGAGCTTATGGGGATGGATTTAAGTGGACAAAGATATATTGGGAAAACAAAGAGGTGATTGGGAAAAATCCGAATATTCTTTACACAGGTGTAAAGCTAAGTCTGCCAAAGAATATGTAGACAAAAAAATCCCCAGATAACTGGGGATAAATACTAGTCTGCCATTGGTCCACCGTGGAATTGCTTGAAAGTTAAAGTACCTGTGTATTCAAGTGCGTCTTTTTGACGTGTAAGACTGATATCAGCGTCGTGTTCGTAGATTTCGCCAATAGTGAGTATAGCTTTAAACATGTGTAACACACTGCCATCTTTTCTTTTCAAAACAGAGTGATCGGTGACGCTTCTAAGTGTAGCTTGTGTCTTTATATTTATTGTGGCTAAGGACTCTTCCCCGTTTATGATTAGATCCAAGAGTTCATCTGGGGTAATGACTAAATTAAGTGTGTGCGTAGACTCCGACATTCATTTCTCCTCTTAAAATTGTAAAAGAATGACGAATTTTAGCATGTAAAATATGTAATGTGCCGAAGTAGCTCATCTGGTAGAGCAGCTGTATCGTAAACAGCAGGTGGTCGGTTCGAGTCCGACCTTCGGCTCCATGTTTGGATTTAAGAGAAACAAAGATAAAACAGGTTTAATTACCACTGAGAGAGGTCAGATAAACACACCGGTTTTTATGCCGGTTGGGACTGCAGCCACAGTCAAAGCACTAGATAGCAAGGACATTGAGTCCACAAAGGCAGAAATTATTTTGGCAAATACCTATCACTTGTATTTGCGCCCGGGTGACAAACATGTAGCCAAAATGGGTGGAGTTTCTCAGTACATGAATTGGAACAAACCAATGTTAACGGATAGTGGCGGATTTCAGGTATTTTCTTTGGGACAAGGGAATGGTGGCGGTTCGTTGGTTAAGATTGATGAGCTGGGTGTTACTTTTAAATCCCATCTTGATGGAACTACTCACAGATTTACCCCGGAGATAGCAATGGATATTCAAAAGAATTTGGGAGCTGACATAATTATGGCATTTGATGAATGCACGCCAGATAAGGCGGATAATAGTTATACAAGAGAAGCTTTGGACAGAACTCATAGGTGGGCAGAACAAAGTATTGCTCAGTGGGAGAAGAATGGAAAAATTTCTGCTCAGGGAAAGGCTCAGGCCTTGTTTGGAATTATTCAAGGTGCAAGAAGCAAAGATCTTCGCCGTGAGTCGGCAAAATTTATTTGCTCTCTGCCTTTTTCTGGTATCGCCCTTGGTGGTGAAACAATCGGTTACAACATGGAGGGAACATTAGAAGTAATTGAGTGGATCAAAGACTTGTTACCGGCTGATAAACCGATTTATACCATGGGGCTTGGCTTGGACCCAGAAAACATAGTCAAAGCCTTTTTGGCTGGTGTAGACATGGCAGATTGCGTGGCACCGACGCGGCTTGCTCGTAATGGGGCACTTTATTTTGGAGAATTGAGAGGTGGTAAGTTTGAAAGTGAATTTGAAAAAGGAAGACTGAATATAAATGGAGAAAGGTTTAAAGGTGACAAAGGGGTAATTATGGAAGGCTGTGATTGTTATACTTGCCAAAGTGGCTATAGCAGAGACTATTTAAGGCACTTATACAGAAGTAAAGAACTTTCTTATTACCGATTAGCATCGATTCACAATGTAAGATTTATGGTGCGCTTGTCTGAGCAAATTAGAAAAGAAAGACAAAAAAATGCAAGTAGTAGTTAATGGGATTCTGACAAACTATGTGGAAGTGAATAGTGACAATAAAAGTGTGCTCCTTATTTTGCATGGCTGGAGGAATTCTTCGGCTAATTGGATAGAGGTATCATCGAAGATTTCAAATGTAAGAATAATTGCCTTAGATATGCCTGCTTTTGGAGCAACGGCCCCCATGGGTGGACAACCAAGTGTCGCGGAATATGCTGACTTTGTTAATAGTTTTATTTTAAAGTTAGGGTTAAAGAATCTGACCCTTCTAGGACACTCTTTTGGTGGGCAAGTGGCAGTTGACCTGGCTCTGCGTTACCCAAAGCGCATTGAAAAACTAATACTTGTGTCCCCTGCCTGTATTAGATCTACAAAACCAAACTTCAAGTCGCAAATTGCAAGTAAGGTAAAACCAATAGTTAAAAACTTGCCAAATAATTTGCAAGAGTATTTTTTGCGCTTTATGGCCTCTTCTGATTATCTAAAAAGCACACTAGAACAAAGACAGGTCTTGAACAGAATTTTAAAAGTAGATTACTCTAATCTGGTTTCTGATATTAGTCAAAAGACTTTTATTATTTGGGGAACTGAAGATACAACCATTCCGAACTCTGGCAAGTTCCTTGCTGAGAAAATAAAAAGCTCAACACTAATTCCCTTGTACGGGGTAGATCACAACCCTCAAGTAACTGCTCCTCTTAAATTAGCAAAGGTAATTTTGAAATGTTTGGAAGACTAATTACTCACTTGACTGTTTTTCAACAAGAGGCTTATGAGGTTGGCAGATTTTTGAAATGGCTTGTTAAACACCCATTTCAATCGAAAATTACCGTAAAAAAGCCACTTGTTTGGACACAAAAAGTTAAGAATATACTGATATTAGGATCCTTATTGTGGATTATTTTAGTAGTCACCTTATATTTTTACCATAAATACCTGTTTTTATTTTTCTTGTTACTGAGTATTTGGCAGCCAGGTATTGTTTTAATTTTTGGACTGTTTTTACTAAAACCTTACGAGATCGTAAACCGCAACCGAGTTGTAAACAAGACAAACTGTTTTTTTGCTAGCCATAAAGATCTTGAAGTTGTTGGCATTACCGGGTCTTTTGGTAAGACGTCTGTAAAAGACTTCTTGTTTGAAATAGTAAGAGGTAGTAACAAAGCAGTAAGGACACCAGAAAGTTTCAACACGGTTTTTGGAATTAAGAAGGTAGTAGACTTTGAGATTACCAATAAAACAAACCTATTCTTATGTGAAATGGGTGCGTATACAAGAGGTGAAGTTGCCGGGCTTTGCAAAATGGTGCTACCAAGATATGGGATCTTAACAGCGATTGGGACCCAGCACCTAGAAAGATTTGGGAGTCTAATAAACACGACTCTTGGAAAATTTGAGCTTGTGGATGCAGTGGAGCCGAAAAATGCCTTAGTTAACTTGGATAACGATCTGATTGCCAACCACCTTACTAATAACAAGAAGTATTCTCAGGTAAAAACTTACTCCACTTCTAACCCAAAGGCAGATTTTTATGCAAAAAAGGTAAGTATGTCTACAAAAGGAATGTCTTTTGAGATGATGGGTAGCCGATATTCTGTAGAATTATTTGGATCTGTAAACCTGTCGAATATCGTTGCTGCGATTTCGATGGCAAAAATACTCAAAGTTCCCGAGAACAAAATTGTTGAAGGTCTAAAAAGAATAAAGCCAAGCCCACACCGATTGGAATTAAAACGAATTGGTAAATGTACACTGATTGACAATGCCTTTAGTAGCAACGAGATTGGGTTTGTGAGTATCGTCAATGACCTGAAGAGTCTAAGGGGCAAGATGGTGCTTATCACACCAGGAATAATTGAACTGGGAGAGAAAACTGAAGAGGTGCATAAAACACTCGGGAGGCTTGCTTCTGGAGTTTTTGATAAATATATTTTGGTAGGCAAGTCAGAGAGGACAAAAAACTTTGAGAAAGGATTGGTGAACAAATCAGATGTAGAATATATTGATAACGACGCGAATTTGTGGCCAATTATTAATAATCTATCTAAGTCATACGACTGGATACTGTTAGAGAATGATCTTACAGATATAGTTTAGTAGGACAAGATTCCTATGAAGAATGACCCAATAAGAATAAATGACACAGCCTGTGTCTTAATACCAACAAAAGAATGTGGTGAAGAGATGGTTGGTTTGCTAGATATAGACCGAGTTTTTCTACTTGATCAGACAAAAGTAAGCTCTCAAAATATTTTTGGTAATAGTAAGAGCCCATTAGCGAGAATTACGGTAAAGAACCTCTTGAGAAAGGCAATTGAATCTTTGCCATCTCAGTACGGAGTAGTTTTGATCGAGAGTTATCGAGATTACAATTTTCAAAAGCGACTATTTAGGGACAGAGTCGAAGATCTCATGAAGCAAAATAAAATATCAAGAGAAATTGCCGAAGTTGAGGCCTCTTTATTTGTCAGTAATCCCGATATCTATTCTCCTCATGTTACAGGTGGAGCAATTGATATTGGTCTTATTCACCTTGATTCCAAAGAATTACTAGAAATGGGTAACAATCTTGACTACAACGAGTCTGCAAGAACTGATTATTTGAATTTATCGACGAGCCAAAAAGGAAATAGGCAGTTGCTTTTTAAAGTTATGACCGAATCAGGATTTGTAAACTACCCATTTGAATGGTGGCACTGGTCATATGGTGATAAGTACTGGGCCATGGTAAAAGAAAAGCCATTTGCCATTTATGATTCACTAAAAACTATTTAAGCTTTACCTTTTAGACCTCCTGTGCCGACTTTTTCTAAGATATTGCTTTCAAAGGTTGAAACTTTTTGCTGTTTTTGGTCCCAACTTTGGATGGCGAGCTCTAGAAGGTGATCGACTAATTTGGAAAAAGGAAACCCAGATTTTTCCCAGAGGAAAAAGGCTAAAGAACCAGGAATGGTATTTATTTCATTAAAGAAAACTACTCCCTTTTTATCTATCATGAAGTCTACCCGGGCCAAACCCTTACCATTAATAGCACCAAAGATTTTGGTAGCCGAGTCTTGGATGGTTTTGAGTTGCGAGGCAGATATTGGAGCAGGTATTAATCTTTTTAAGCTTGCCATACCCTTTGACTTGCCTGAATCGCTTAAGTATTTGTCATTGAAGGAAAGAGTCTTGCCGCTAGCAACTGGCTGCTCGGTAATAGATAGAGTGTAAGGATTATTGCCCATAATAGAAATGTTTACTTCTTTGTCAAAATCGATTGCTTCTTCTAAAAGAACTCGATTGTCGTAACAAAATGCTACCTCTAGAGCATTGTCCAGATCAGAAAGCTTTTCAACTCTAGTAACACCAATACTTGACCCCAAATTGGCAGGTTTTACGTACAGTGGAAAACCAATTTTTCTAGCCTCTAAATGGATTTCTTTTTCATTGTTAACATCTTTTGTCACCAAAAAATCTTTAGCCACACGTACACCAAGACTTTCTGCTAAACGTTTGGTAACAAACTTATCCATACCGGCAGCACCACCAAGAACTCCACTACCAACATATGGAATATTAGTAAGTTCAAGCAATCCCTGAATGGTGCCATCTTCTCCGTTTTGGCCATGAAAAACAGGGAAAACGACATCAACACCAGATTCTTCTGCTCCAAACCCTAGAAAACCTTTTTTGAGAAGATGTATGTCTTTGTTCGCTGGCAATATGGTAACAACGCCAGAATTAGATACTTTCTGTAAATCTTTATAAAAATATGGGTCCAGGAATCTGTTGTCCCCCTTGTGCCAAGTACCTTGTTTAGAAATGTAGACAGGCAGAACTTGGTGCCCTGCTTCCAATAAGGCGTTCATAACCTGTATTGCAGTGATAATTGAAACTTCGTGCTCTGGAGCCACTCCGCCGTACAAGACTAAGACATTATATTTGTTTTTATGCATTAAGTTATATGTTATCAAAAGATCAGCATGGCGTCGCCGAAGGAAAAGAATTTGTACTTGTTATTTACTGCTTGATTATAAGCATTGAGAATTATTTCTTTGTTACTTAGGGCACTAACAAGCATAAGTAGACTGGTTTGAGGTAAGTGAAAGTTGGTAATAAGTCCATCAACAAACTTAAATTTGTAGCCTGGTTGAATAAAAATATCGGTCTCACCCTCCCCGGCAAACAACTCTCCTTTTTTGTTACTTAAGGACTCTAGGGTTCTGGTGGTGGTTGTCCCTACTGCAATAATTTTTTTATCCTTTTGTTTTGCCTGATTTAGTCTGCTGGCAACCGGTTCGGTGAGGATATAATTTTCTTTGTGGAGTTTTTTGTCGTCGATTTGTTGTTTGGTCACAGGTTTAAAGGTCCCCAAACCAACATGCAAAGTTAAATACTCAATCTGAACGCCTTTATCTTTTAACTTCTCGAGAAGCTCTTTGGTGAAATGAAGACCGGCAGTAGGGGCGGCGGCGCTACCTTGGTATTTGGCATAAACCGTCTGATACATTTCTCTTAAGTCTTTTTCCTTATCTTCTGAATGAATATATGGCGGTAGCGGGCTTTTGCCGTTTTTATCTATTTCTTCCAAAAGATCAACTCCTTTTTTGGAAAAGCTAAGTTCGACCTCACCATCTGGGAGTTTATTAGTTATTTCTGCCGTAAAGTCCTTGGTAAAAATTATTTTTTGACCCAACTTAACCCTGCCTCTTACAAGAGACAGATAGGAGCTTTGGTTTGTTTGTTTTAAAAGCAGACATTCAAACTTGCCACCCGTGTCTTTTTTGCCAAAAAGGCGCGCTGGGAAAACTTTGGTGTCATTTAAAACTAAGACGAAGTTTTCGTTTAGTAAATCTAGTAGATCGCGAAAAATTAGGTGGCTAATAATACCTGAGTTCTTGTCTAGAACCAGAAGTTTGCAAGTATCTCTTGGCTCGGTTGGCGTATGAGCAATAACCTCGGGTGGTAGAAGATAGTCAAAATCGCTTAAATACATGGATGTATTATCTCATTTTGTTTTGGTATATAGTTTAGGTATGACAATTGACAAAGATGATGTAAAAATTCTCTCAGATCTCATCGCTAGCTCAATTGATTCGAAGTTGGGCAAAAACTTGGAGAAGGTTGGGGATGTTGTAGACATGCGAGTCGATGCTAAACTTGGCAAAAACTTGGAGAAGGTTGGGGACTTAATTGATACGAAAATGATAGATTTTTTCCAGACTGTCACCTTGCCTGCCACAGAGAACATACTTGAGTCACACAGAGTTGAGACATCTAACGGCTTTTCGAGATTAGAGAGAAAAATAGATAATATGACTGATATGTTGACCGATAAGGTTTCAGACCATGAGAAGAGAATTGTAAAACTAGAGATTGCTACTGCTTGATATAATCTGCACATGGTTGACTTAGCAATAGTCCTTAAGAAAGAGATAGACAAGATTGATTTGTGGATAAATCAAGCAGCACAAGAGCGCGACGAGTCGGCAACCCCCACAGAATCAACACATGACCAAACTAGACAGGTTGCGAATCAGCTGTTTAATAGCCTTTTAGAGGAAAGGTCTAAATTGCAAAAATTAACCAATATCGTAAAAAGATTTAATCGAGTGTTTGAAATTCAAAAAAGTAACGGCGATGTATTTAAAGTTATGCTCACACCAGACGGACTTGGAGGTAAAGAAGTTGATAGTGTTTTACTAGTTGGTGAAGGTAGTTTACTGGGTCAAAAACTTAAAGATTTAAATATCAATGATAGTTATGAGATCAACAGCATAGGATATAAGGTAGTTGGAGTTACTAAAATTGAACCATAACTAGCATGAATAAAGAAGAGCGAAAAAGTTGGTTGAAAAACTAAAAAAAAGAGAGAGATGAATTGGGACAGTTTCCAGAAGCAGGTCATGATGACCAAGACAGACAATCCCTTGACCGATTAATCGATAGTTTAGAAAGAGATCTGGACGACTTAACAAATGACAAACTCCGTCATTCTGTGCTTGACACGGAATCCAGAAAAAGCCTGGATGCCGGATCAGGTCCGGCATGACAGTTATTTCAGAGACAGACTCTTAGCTGCTTGGACAGATTTTTGGCGATAGGCACAGTACTCGCAATCGTGGGCTGGTGAAGGGAGCTTTTCTTGCATAAGGCACTCTTTTATTTCGAGCAAGGTAAGTGGTACCCAGCGATCGTTGCCTTTATGCTCATGAATACTCATCTCAAATTCTAGTCTGCCATCAAAACTGTCTCTGTCTTTTTTAGCGTTGGCAAAAATAAAATAGCCGATGTTAGAAACTTCAAACCCAAGTTTCCTAAAAATCCATTGATAAATTTCTATTTGCCGTTTGTAGCCTTGTTTATACTCATCATCTAAAGAAATCTTTTTGGCAGAACTTGTGGCCTTGTAATCAACAATAACCAGCTCGCCTTTGGGGTTTTGCCAGATATCATCCACCAATCCATTTACTAGCAAATTACTCTTTTCGTCGAGAGCTAAGGCTCCCTCGTACGCTGTTACCTCCCCTCTCCACTGCGGTAAGTTTTGATGGTTGAAGGGAATAGCATCTACACCATATTCTTCGGCTAATTTATATTTACCACCCAGTTTTCGCAATAAGTCTAACTCGTTTTTTAGAAGGCTGTCTACTGCGTTGTTTAGAGTATAAGGAGGTATGTTTGGACGAGCCAAACCAAGTCTTGCGTCCATATAAAAACAGCGAGGGCAGGAAACAAAAAGGTCTATTTTTGATCGGCTTATCTTGAATGGCACTTTGGATTTTGGGTCAAACAAGCCTTTTACTTTCTGGTAGTACATGAGCCATGTTAGCATATACATATATGAAACTTACGAAAATCGTCTCCACTTTGGGACCAGCAAGCGACTCAGAGGAAACAATAAAAAAATTAATCGAAGCAGGAGTTAATGTTTTCCGTTTTAACACCAAACATGGCACAGTAGAGTGGCATGAAGAAAGAGTTCGCAGAGTCCAAAAGATCGCTGATGGACTTAACAAGAGTATCGGTATTTTGCTCGACTTACAAGGACCAGAAATTCGTCTAGAAACTAAAAACAAGGAAAAAATAGTAGTAACCACTGGACAAAAATTGCGGATTGTCCCCTCTTTTGTTTCTCCGGACGACTTAATCTGTATTCCACATCAATTAGTTTTTAATACTTTGGTTGTAGGGGACCAGGTTTTAATAGACGATGGCTCGGTAGAACTTAAAGTTTTGGAAGTTGACCATACTCACTTTTTAGCGGAAGTGGTTGATGACGGCGAAATAGGACATCGCAAAGGAGTTAATCTGCCTGGTGTAGACATTGACCTTCCTTCGATGATTGAAGATGATTTGGTTAAACTGGATATGGCTGCGACAAATAAAATTGATTTTGTTGCTCTTTCTTTTTGTCGTACCAAGGAGGATATTTTTATGCTACGCGAACAAATGGATAAGAGGGGAATAAAGGCAAAAATTGTCGCGAAGATCGAAAGCAAAAAAGCACTAGATAACTTGGATGAGCTAATTGAAGTAGCTGACGTAATTATGGTTGCCAGGGGTGACTTGGGAGTAGAGGTACCAATAGAGCGCCTTGCCCATATTCAAAAACAGATGATCCGCAAATGCCGCCTTGCCAACAAACCAGTAATAACAGCGACTCAGATGCTACAGTCCATGATTGAGTCCCCTACACCAACCAGGGCCGAAGCGACCGATGTTGCTAATGCGGTCTTGGATGGAACTGATGCAGTTATGCTTTCTGGAGAAACGGCGAGTGGAAAGTACCCGGTTAAGGCAGTGTCTGCTATGGCAAAAATTGCAAAATACAATGAAGAGATTAGAGCCACAACAAAATTAAATATAGACCCAGACAATGAAACTGACTTGGTTGTTAGCACGGTTTTAAACCTGTTAAACCAAAAAGTAACTAAAATAAAATTTATTTTAGTGTTTACAAACTCAGGTAAAACAGCTAGGTCAATTTCTCGCTTGCGGCCCAAAGTACCGATATTGGCAGTGACACAGGATCAGAAAGTGGTGGAAGAGTTAACCATTTCATACGCAGTAGAAGGTTACAAATCACAACTAAGTGATGGGGTATTCTCTTTGCCAAATAAAACAATTGATCAATTAATTGAATCTGGTCGTTTAAGTGTTGGAGAATCTATTTTAGTAGTTCACGGTCAACACTACTACGACGAAGGCTCGACAAACTCAGTAGCTATCTATAAGGCATAAAAAAACCACCTAGTTGGTGGTTTTTGGTTTAAGAAATCCCGTTGTATCTATTATGAATACCCATAGAAGCAAATGGATAATGTAGGTGATAAGACTAAGAACTAGTTGCAGCATTAGACTAATACCAGGCTGGATATTAAGCAGCTTTATAATTTGAAACCAAAGTGTCAGAGGCAATGTCGAGTAAAAAACAAACACGGTTATGTACAGAAATGGTCGGTTTTGGTTAAGCAATCTATTTATTAAAGCATAGAGAACTAGTGATAACAGATTTATGGAAAAAAGTACCATAATTGACGCGTAAATTGATACAGATGGAAATGTCACTTGAGATAGATTTATAATTCCGGTAGTTTTGAAAAGAAGCACCTCTAAGCCACTAAAGAGTAGTGATCCAAGCGTCAATGAAATCGCCACAAGTAATCGTTCTTTGTTCATATTTTCCTCCAAGTTTAAAGGTTCGTTTTTCCTATTTTACTCTGGAAGGGTCAAAAGGGGTAGGTTGGGGAGGGACTGACCAGCAAGACCTTGGACACTGCCATAAATACTGGCAGTGCTAGAAATGATCCTTTGGGCTTGTGCCTCTCTTTCTTTCCAGATTTTTTCGAAAGCGACTCTTTCCTTTTGGATTTGGGTAAACATGTTTTGGTGGACTTCTAAAATATTTTGAACCTGTTGAATAAATACGTCACTAGTTAAGTAGCCATAAACCATTTCCGCTTTTGTTCCCTTGTCTTGACTGTTGTGTTTTTCTCTTGCCACATCGATTAGGTTTTTGCGCAAAATCTCCGCTAGGGGTAAAAATAGCTTTGGTTCTGCTACCCAAACACCATCGAAAAACCCGAAGCCAGATTTAATACTTTTAGGTAGTACAGTAGTGATAATTACCGGAATATTTGCTTTTGAGGACCGTAGGTCGTCTTTTAGTTTGGTCGCCCAGTCATCGACCCAGGCTTTGGTTCTTTTGCTTTCCCAAAGGATGACACCGCAAACTGTGCCCATGCTAGTACGAACAGTTTGAGCGATATCTGCTCCCCGGACACCTTTCCCGACTGGTTCAATTAAGTCATGTGGGAAGGAGTGTCTTAGGGTCTCTTCTAGGTCTAGCTCTGCAACCTCCCCTTGGAGTTGCTGTGATCCTTGTGAGGCTTTTATTTGTGCCTCTTCTAGTGACTTTTTTAGGTCGTTAATCATCTTCTCCTTTTCCAAATCCTTCATTCGATGCGACTCGCTTGCTTCAAGTAGGACTTGCTGGCGGATTTTTTCCTTTTCGATATCTATTTGCTTTTGTTTCTCCAACTCGAAGTTCTGCTTTTCATCCTCAAGTTTTAGCTTTTCTTGGTGGAGCCTTAGACTTTCTTGTCTTGCCTCATCCAACTTTTTATTTTTGAACTCTAACTCTGTAAGTATTTTTTGATTTTCTTCTTGAAAGCCTTTTTGTGCTTTGGCTAAGATTTCTTTTTCTATTTCTGGGGCAAGTGTTTTTTTGAGAGCATCACTGATTTCAATTTTTTCTCCGCATTTCGGGCAAGTAAGGTTTGTGTCCATATTTAGTTATTTTACGCTAGGTTGTAGAATCGAGTTTATGGAAAGTATACACAAGAGAACCCCTGACGAAGTAAAAATGAAAAAAATTGACGAATGAAAAAATTGACGGAGGGAGTAAAAGAAACAGTCGAGATGATGGAAACACTTAACCTGGCATTGGTAGATATTTGGGAACAGGTGGCAATATATATAAGGGAAAAATATGGTGATGAAAAGTTTGATGAAAAATTTAGAAACTTCGATAAATCTTGGGAGAAACTTCATGAAAAGTATGGAAACGACTTAGTTATTGCTTTGGGGGAGCAAACAGACGAGGTAAACTTTATTAATCACGAAGGGTATCTAGATAAAGAAGTTGTTGCCCAGCTAGTAAAAGATATAAAGAGAAGAAGAGCAAGACTTAGTGAGATCTTAGCTTCTCGAGATGCTTCTTGATTTGGCGTTTGGCTGTATCTCTTACCCGAAGTAAACCATCTAGAAGAATTTTGTGCTCGTCTTTGATGTTTATGGGGCAAGCGGGTAAGTTCATATCGAACTTAATCTGAAAAACGGAACCACTTTTTTCTATGGAGAGCGAAGCGACCTTAAGGTCTGGCTGGTAATTGGTGAGCAATTTTTCCAAAGATTGCTCGAACTTTTTGGTGATTTTGTCTTTAAACTTGTCGGTAATACTGATCTTTTGAGCATTGATTAGTATTTGCATAAATATATTTTATACTATTAGTAAAGTGATACGAAAAATTTTAATTCTTGGTCTTGCTGCTTCGACTGCAATTTATGTGTGGCAACTTAAGCAGGTAAATAACAATATTACCCCGCTATATGACCAAGTGTCGGAATATGTGGCAAGAGTAAGGCCCACCCCGACAAAGTATATTTTCCCAGAAGAAACAAAACAAACAATTTTGGCACAGATAAATACCGAAAGAAGCAATAACAAACTAAAAGAACTAACACTTAGTGAAGACCTATCTAAAGCAGCAAAAGCCAGAGCGGCGGTGATTTTTACTTTAGACGACTTTACAGGAACAGTTTCTGGTCTTACCCGAGAGAAAGCTTATGACTTGGTTGGGTATGAAACTTCTTATTTTGGAGACTTAGTTGTTAACATGCTGACCCCTTCGGATGACTTTATGAGTGAGATTAACCAGAACAAGCAAAAAAAAGAAATGATTCTACTTGATAAATTTACCGAAGTTGGTGTTGCAGAATTTGTTGGCGACACTTACAACTCCTACTACTTATTATTTGGCAACCGTAAACCAAAAACTAATCAATCAACTACTCCTAAAGCAGCATCCAAGCCAAAAGTTACCTGGGGTGGACCAGAGCTCTGGGAAGCGGTAAATAAAAGACGGGTTGAATTTGGAGTAAATAAGCTCACCAGGAAAGATGAATTGTGTACGATTGCTTCGATTCGTTTGAACCAACTACTAGACTTAAACAAGCTAGATGGTCATGCTGGCTTTAAGCCTGTTTTGGATAGATCGGACCTCAAATGGATAAGTGAAAAATATAATATTAGCGAGTTTCTGGCTCAAGGATATTCGAGTCCTGAAGAAACCGTAAAAGGTTGGGAAAATACTTTGGGTCATCGGGGTCTACTTACTGGTGGTGAGTACGTTTGGGGATGTGTTTATGCTCAAAACTCTTTTGCTGTAGCAATATCAGCTTACTAAAGAATCATTTCTTCAATTTCTTCTTCTTGTTTGTTGTTTTCTCTTGTCAGGTAATAAAGATTGTGTCTCTCGGACTCTCCGACTTTCTCGCCCTCGCCACGCAAAATAGCTTCCAAACTCTGGCAGGCGGGACAACCTTTTTTGCCACTTGGACAGTTGAAGTTCTCTAATTTTCTGGCTAGTTTTATTTTTCGGGCAATTTCCAAAACTTTGCTATTTGCAGTGTCTAACTCTGGTAAATCCATCCGGGTGGGAAGGGTATCGTACTCTAGGTACCAGTAACTAAGTTTTTCAATTGGGCGCGTCTGGCAGTTTTTAGCTAGTAAGTAGTAAATTGGCAGTTGCAAAGAGTTTGGATTCTCTTCTTTTTTGCTGGTTTTGAAGTCAATGATGTGAACAGCGTTTATTTCTTTTAGATATTCTAACCAATCTATCTTGCCGCAAAGAATTAGGTTTTCGTCCTCACTCAGCCAATAGTAGAGAAAATCCTGCTTGAGTTTAACCGAAAGCCTGGCTAGTGGACCCGGGTTGTCCATAACCTTGCGAAGCATTTGTTTTCCCCTCTCTTTGGTTTGGATTTCTTTTTCTTCTGTAGGGAAACCGCCTAATTTTCCAGAGAACTTAACCCAAACCGTTTCAAATTTAACTATGGGGGAAATATCAAAACGTTTTTGAGTTGGAATTTGTGATAACCCTTCTAGGACTTCGTGGATAGCTGACCCCAAGGATAGTGCAGGACTGACAATTTGAATTTTTTTGCCGTTTTCCCTGTCTTTGTAGATATTTTTTAGATAGTAGCTTCTGGGACAGCGCAAATAATCACTGATGCTAGTGTGAGAAACCCAGGTAGCCGTAAATTTGTCTTTCATAGCTGATATTCTAGGTTTATTATATCGCCAATCTTGATATTATTTTTTTTGATAAACCCATCTTCTAGTTCTACAACAAAGCTATAGATTGGTAAATAAAAGAAAAAAGAGAACGGCTTTAGCGAGTGCTTCATGTCGACAACCTCACTGTCCCTGGTTAGTAACAATACATCTATTGGGTAGCGCATAAAGAAAGTGTGAATACCAAAGTGGGTGATCAATAAAACTGGAGGTTTGTGATTTTTGTCGATTAGACCAAAAAGTTTGTGAAAAAAAGAGGTAAGGACTTTGACTTTTATGGTCATATGTATAATGTTACTAAATGGCAGAAGGAGAAAAGATATTGAAAACTAAATTGCTTTCTAAAAACATTATTTTTTTGAGTATTGTCAGCTTTTTAAATGATATATCATCAGAAATGGTTTATCCGGTTGTACCAATATTTTTAACTTCTGCTTTGGGAGTTCCGGCATCGATTATTGGTATTGTAGAAGGTATAGCTGATGCCTCTTCAAAAATACTGATGTCGATTACAGGATTCGTATCTGATAATCTACACAAAAGAAAACTGTTTGTGACAGCAGGATATGGCTTCTCAGCTATTTCTCACCTGACTATGGCACTGTCTACCTCGTGGCCACTTGTACTTCTTTCTAGGGTCTTAAATCGCTCTGGAAAAGGCTTGAGAACTTCCGCAAGAGACGCTCTTATTGCCGAAAGCACAAAAAAGGAGAATCGAGGTCTCTCTTTTGGTATTCATCGAACTATGGATGGCTTGGGTGGGGTTCTAGGACCTCTGCTTTCTATTGGGCTTTTGTATTTTTTCTCGCACAACTACAAACTTATTTTTTTACTGGCTTTCATACCAGCGCTTTTGGGCGCGATTATCGTTTACTTGTTTGTAAAAGATAACAAGAAGAAAAAGGATGATGATTTCAGTATGCGGTTTGAATGGAAAAAGACGAGCTTGGCTTTTAAGATTTTTTTGATTATTAGTTTTATATTTGCAATTGGGAACAGCTCTGATGCTTTTTTGATCTTAAGATCTCAGAACTTGGGCATGTCTGTTAGTTTGACTATCTTTGCTTATGTAGTTTATAACCTGGTCAGTTCTCTATTTTCTATTCCTGCGGGAATCTTGGCAGACAGAATAGGACCTAAAAGAGTAATTTTTTCAGGATTTTTGGTTTTTTCTTTGGTCTACTTTTTGTTTGCTGTAGCAAAGTCAAAGGAGATTGTTTGGCTACTCTTTCCTTTATATGGATTCTTTATGGGTCTTACTGAGGGTGTAAGTAAATCGTATGTTTCTAAGCTTGTACCACACGAAATATCGGGCTCAGCTTTTGGGATCTACCAAACAGTGATGGGTATAGCCACACTTATTGCTTCTAGTATTGCTGGGTGGCTGTGGTCGTCGTACGGTCCCAGCACACCTTTTTATTTTGGATCAGCAATGGCAGTTATGGCTGCTATCTTGTTCTTGGGTTTATCAAAAAAATTAAGAGTTGCTCAAGTTTTTTAAACTTGTAAGAAAATCCAAAACATTTGTATCGACTATTATCCCCTCTTTGCGAATTGGTCGCAATAG
>MFAQ01000045.1:2828-3658 GCA_001776275.1 Candidatus Collierbacteria bacterium RIFOXYD1_FULL_40_9 | reverse complement strand
ACGACTTAAAGCAACATAAACCTGTCCGTGAGCAAAGGCGCCACTGCCAAAGTCAATTGCCACCTTTTCGAATGTTTTACCTTGAGACTTGTGAATGGTTATTGCCCAAGCAAGCCTTAGGGGTAGTTGTTTAAAACTGCCAACCTCAATGGACTCAATTTTGTTTTCATCTTCCAAGAATTCTGTCTTGTAGGCCGTCCAGGTAAAGGGACCCACTACCTCAATTTCTCCGTTTTGGAGTTTTACCATTACCTCATCGGCCATAACCTTGAGCACGGTTCCCACTGTACCGTTTATCCAGCGATTGTCTGGATCGTTGTTTAAGAGCATTACCTTGGCGCCAGTTTTTAACTTTAACTCTGTGGCTGTTGGTGCTTGTTTTTCTTGAAATTGCCCCATACTTTGGGCGTGGTAGACATGAAGCACTCCAGGGATCTCATTTAGTTTTATTTCGTTTACTTTGTCCGCGGTGTCGTTTATGGTTGTAAGTAAAATGTAGTCGTCTAAGCTTTCACTGTCTACTAGGCAACCGTTGAGGATATTAAGGTCCGACTCCTCTACCTTGTTGACTCGAACTCTGTTTAGGATATCTATAAATTTTTTATCAGATTGTCTGTAAATGGTGTCTAGTTCAAAGAAAACAATTTGTTTGTAAAGACCAGAAATTAGTTTTTGAAAACAATGCGATGAAAAAAAGTAAGGGCTTTTGTAGACTGAGAATAGAGCCTCTCTCTCCTGATTGGTTACTACTGGGGGGAGCTGATGCAAGTCTCCGACCATAATCACTCTGACTCCGCCAAAGCTAATTTTGTGATGTCTGACTGTTTGCA
>MFAQ01000045.1:1768-2793 GCA_001776275.1 Candidatus Collierbacteria bacterium RIFOXYD1_FULL_40_9 | reverse complement strand
ACCATGGATATCTCATCAATGACCAAGACATCCAGATTGGTATAGATTTTTGCTTTTTTGGAGTGTTTGGCTTCCAGGGATGCCTTTTCGGGGGTGACATTTGGGGGAAACCCAAAAAATGAGTGAATTGTTTCTCCCTTAACATTTAAAGCTGCGACACCGGTGGGTGCCACGACAGCCACATTCTGACCAGTTTGGTTTCTAAAATGATCCAACAAAGTGGACTTGCCGGTTCCCGCGTTTCCGGTTAAGAAGATATTCTCCGAGCTGCTTTCCAGTGAGTTCAGGGCTTTTTGAGAATCTTCGTCAAAATCAACAATCATTTTAAATCGAAAGTAAAGAATGATTGCGGTACAACCAGCGACGATGTTCCTTGTATTTTGGATCAAACTTGGCGACAAGCCCCCAGAAGTGGCTTCCGTGGTTTCTGTGCACCAGGTGACAGACTTCGTGAATGATCACATAATCAACCACCTCATGCGGAGCCATAATTAGTTTGCGATTGAAACAAAGCTTGTTACTTGGTGAACAGCTTCCCCAGATAGATGAAACCTTTTTGATATCGATACGGCTGTAGTTCACACCAATTTTTTCGGTATACACGTTAACTTTTTCGGTAATAACCGAGATGCCGGTTTCCAGATACCAGCGTAAGAGACCGTCCCTTATCTCAGCTATTCTCTTGTCTTCGGAATGCCCTCGAAAAAGACAGACAACTATGCAATCTTCAGCCAACTCGATGAGCGTCCTCGTTGGTCTATCAACCGTTTTTATCTTAAGCGGATACTCCCGGCCAAAGTAGAGATGCTTATCCCCCTCTCTGTATTTTTTGGCAGAGACAGATGGCTTGGTTCTAGCGAGAGACCTGAGAATCCAGTCGGTTTTTTCGTCAACAAATTTTTGGATAGAAAATGCGGGTAGCCAAAACGGTGCACGAACAATGACTCCCCCGTCTGGGTGAACTCGGATGGTGGTGGCGGAGGTCATACTATTGGAACGTATAACCCGATACTGAAAGGGTGGCA
>MFAQ01000045.1:592-1760 GCA_001776275.1 Candidatus Collierbacteria bacterium RIFOXYD1_FULL_40_9 | reverse complement strand
TTGTAAACTAATTACGTGCCACTAGAGCAGCTCCAGTGAATAGATGATATCGTCTGAAGTAGAAATCAATTTGTCGTCGGAAATATCCGTTAAATTTGTGATAAATAGATACCCTGTGGCTTTTGGAACGTAAAAATAAGTTATCTCTGTTGAGTACTCTTCCGCGGTATAGGTAATACCGGTAATCGAGCCAATAGAAACGGGGGAGATTGTCTCCAATAGCTCAAACTTATCCCCCATTTTGTTCATTTTTTGGTCAATGTCTTGCTCGGCAACAGTATTCACCGTATCCTTACCTGGTAACGTCTCACTGGAAATTGAAACAATCAATCTGTCTTTGGCAACAGTTAGCGTGCCACTATTCTCTTTTTTGACGGTGATGCCATCTGGATATTGAATCTGAAAACCCATGACCCTGTCCGAATATTGTTTCCAATTTGAAGGCCTGGGGGCAATCGTGGTCGAAGCCCCTAAGGTTTCCGGCTCTGGGATAGCAAGGGAGTTGGAAACCAAGAGATCGTCGGCTGGGTTCTTTGGTGGAGATTTTTCGATGATCCAGATAATGCCCAGAGTGAGTACCGCGAGCAGGATCAACAGCATCACAACTTTGACCATATCTATAAGTATACTATCTTACAAAAAAACAGGGAGCGGGATAGGGGAATCGAACCCCCTTCTACTCCTTGGGAAGGAGTTATTCTACCGGTGAACTAATCCCGCGATGGGGTTATTTTAATGCATTTGGCGCACAAGTGGTACAATTTTGGTTAACGCAAATTAACAAGGAGGTTAAGTTGGCTGACAAAATGAAACCAGAACCAGTGACCGTTATTTGGCCAATTCCAAACGAAACGAGTCTGTTTGAGGCGATACACCAGGTTCAAACAATTATGAAGGTGCAGTACCCAGATAACGAAGTTAGTTTGTATTCCATTTTTGTGGGGAATCCGGAACTGGGAAAACTCACCTTTAACGATGAAGGCCATTTAGTATACTTAACGTTCAACCCTCACGCTGATACACTCAAACCCGGTTATATGAAGATTACTTTCCTGATTAAGCAAAAATCAACCAAACCCACCACTTAGGTGGGTTTTTTATGAGCGCTTTTGATTTATACTATGATAAACATATGTCCGGGAGATATAGAGCAGCCAAAGAAAAAAAC
>MFAQ01000045.1:0-581 GCA_001776275.1 Candidatus Collierbacteria bacterium RIFOXYD1_FULL_40_9 | reverse complement strand
CTTTGTGATTGTTTTGTTCAAATGGGGCATTCCTTTTTTCATTGAAATTGTGGCCGGCAAGGGTTCTCCCAGACAAAACACTGACCAAGATCTAATTCCGCCTCAGGCCCCGACGCTTTCCGCCCTTCCTGACGCCACCAATAGCGCTTCTTTGTTGATAGAGGGTTACACCGAAGCAAATGCTTCCTTGGATATTCTGATAAATGACCGAATTTCTTTAACTGACAAAGCTAAGGCAGATGGCTCGTTTTCAATCATCGCCACACTTGACGCCGAGTCAAACAGAGTCCAGATAAGAGCAACAGACGAGGCCGGAAACACGAGTGTCTCGGAAGTAGAGATGGTTCAATTGGACCGTAAACCAATCGAGGTTACGATTACCTCACCAAAGGATGGTACAGAGTTTTTCGGAAAGAACAACCAAGTCGTCGATATCAAAGGGGAAGCCAATAAAAGTGACGCCCAAATAATCATAAATACTTCTTTTGTGGTGGTAGAGAAGGACGGAACTTTCGTACAACGGATCCAGCTGCAGAATGGAAGCAATGAAATAAAGGTGGTGGCGTCCGATAAAGCGGGGA
>MFAQ01000044.1 GCA_001776275.1 Candidatus Collierbacteria bacterium RIFOXYD1_FULL_40_9 | reverse complement strand
CGGGCGAGATTGGTCTGCAAGAATATCATCTTGTTTTTTACGTAAGTATTGACCGTTGAGCCAATCGAGCTTGCGTTGGTCAAATCTGGGGTTGGACTTTTGGAAACCTTTGGGGTCGAACTTGCTTACAAATTCTTCCAAGGTGAACATTTCTTGATTGTCCTTTGGAGCCCAGCCCAGGAGAATTACGAAGTTTAAGAGGGCTTCTGGTAAGTAACCATCGTTTAGATATTGCTCGCAAGAGACATTGTTATTTCGCTTGGATAACTTGCCCTTGCCGTCTGTGTTGAGGATGTCGGTGAGATGACCAATTTGAGGCACTGGTATGTTTAAATATTTGTAGATTAAAAGATGAATTGGGGTGCTGGGTTGCCAATCGTGACCACGCAGAACGTGGGTAATGTTCATGGCGGTATCGTCGACGACGACTGCGAGGTGGTATGTAGGGAAGCCATCGGACTTTAGGAGCATGGCGTCGTCGACGACGTCGGTTTTCCAGGTTGTTTGTTTGCCCAAAACAAAATCGGTGTAGGAAATGGTTTCGTTGTCTGGGGTTTTAAGACGAATAGCTGGCACATGACCCTGCGCAATGTTTTTTTGAATTTGCTCTGAAGAAAGGTGGCGGCAAGGATCACGAAATTCGATTTTAAACTTTCGTCCCTCTTTAATTTCTTCTTTGGACTGAGGTTTGCAAAAACAGTAAAAAGCATTTCCTTGAGACATTAATTTTTCGGCAGCTTGTTTGTACTGTCCAAGTGAAAGTCTTTCTGATTGGATATAAGGGCCAAAACTTCCGCCAACTATTGGCCCTTCGTCCCAATTTAAACCAAATGTTTTTAGAACTTCATATAGTTTTTGCGCTGAACCTTCGACTTCTCTTTTTTTATCGGTGTCCTCTAGACGTAAAATAAACTGACCTCCATTTTTTTTGGCAAGAGCATAAGTATAAACGGCAGTACGAAGACTACCAATATGCAAATTACCTGTCGGTGAAGGGGCAAAACGGGTTCTAGTGTGCTGGATAGACATAGTGATAGTATACTTGATATATAGAAAAAACATGGCAACACTAACAGAGGCCTCGGCCTTTTCTCGTAAAGCTATAAAGTACGGTGGAATAGGCTTTGTGGCTGTGACTTTGTTGTGGTATGTGGGCGTTGCTTTGGTAAATTATTATATTTCCTTGAACCCACCACCACTGCCCCCGGCTTCAGTAGATTTTGGACCGCTTCAGGGTGTGAATTTTCCAAAAAACGAAACGAGACCACAACTAACTTTGGAGCTTCCTACTGGAGCTATTCCTGTTTTTCCTGACAGAATGAGAGTCTACTATGCACCAACAAGAAGGAGTGGTTTTGCTGACCCTGACAAAGCACTGGAGGTGGCAACGGCACTTGGGTTTTTGTTTAAACCAGAGCAACCGACGGAAACTAGGTATGTCTGGTCCAACCAAGATCAGTTATCTTCTAAGCTAGATATGAATATTGTTTCTGGGCCCTTTAGCCTAGTTAAGCAGTGGCAGAACAACCCAGCGATTGCCTCGATGGCGAATTTTACCTCTGATAAACAAGTAATAATTGAAACTAGTAACTACCTTCGAAAATCTGGACTACTAGAAGACGATACTATCGGGTTTGAGAAACTAACTTACTTAAAAAACGACGCTGGCAAACTTATTCCTGCACTATCTTTGTCGGACGCTGACTTTGTACAACTTGATTACTTTAGAAAAAATATAGACGAAATAGACCCGGAATCTAAGACAAAAAAGGTCAAAGCAACATATCCTTTTTATAGAACTGACCCCAGCAAGGGATTGATACGAATTGTAGTTTCTGGCTCTAAACAGCCTAATGAAAAAGTGATAAGCATGGAGTACTCGTACACATTTATTAATTACACCCAGAATGGAACTTACCCGATAAAGACAGGTGAGCAAGCTTGGCAAGAACTATCGACTGGGGGAGGCTTTGTTTCACCTACGGGACCACAATCCGGGGAAGTAAAGATACGAAAAATATTTTTGGGCTACTATGACTCTAACGTAAACCAAAAGTATGCCATGCCAATTTATATATTTCTTGGCGACCAAGGGTTTGCGGCTTACGTTTCGGCTGTAAGAAACGAGTGGATTGAAAGTAAATAGTCGGCTAATTCCCTGTGATGATATCTATCATGGTCTTGTAGGAATCTTTTGGAAACCTTGAAATACTTCGAAAATATTCTGGTGGTGTGTAGAAATATTTATTTGGGTGAAAGCTCCCATAAATTACTGTATGCGGATGAGCACGAATGACGTCAACGAGAAAATCTTTACTAAACTGACTCTCGTCGTACTGACAAATGAGAGCTGCTTTGTTTTCTCTTAAGCTATTTAGATTTGACTCGTATTGGTTTAGTTTTTTACTATCTGAAACATTTTTGAGAATCCAGGACATCTCTCCTATTCCGAGAAGACCATCAAAACCCTCCTGAAGAGCACTATCTATTAGTTTGGCTACAAGTGAAAGCATATTGTCGGGATCGAATGAGCCGTCGGCAACATAGGTTTCGTTTGCTGTTTTAAAAACAAATTGTTTTGAATCTAGGTATTTTTCTAGGTTGAGACCATTTTTTTCAAATTCTGAAACTAGAGATGGCAAGCTACTGTTGTCAATTACATAAACACATTTTTGATTTTGATTTAGGGCAGCTGAAATGTAGGGGGTTATTTGAGAAATTTGTTGAGATTGGTTTTGATAGATACTGATAACATGATCACCAAAATTAAGTAGATTTTTCATATACTTATAATTGTAGTCCTAATAGTCAAGCTTTGTAGAAATTGTTATAGCGTTTACTCCCAAGTGTAGTTATCGAAGACCCATTTGTAGATTTTTTGGGCTTCGCCGAAGCGATCCTGACTGTTGAGAATTGAGATGAGAATTGGGTGGGCATCTTTTTCGGCAAGAACTACCAGACACTCTCCTGCTTGCGGAGTCCAGCCAGTTTTGACGCCATAAAAACCTGGCTTACCCAATAAAATATTTGTGGTGTTGATGTTATAAATATGGCCGTTTAGGCTTTTAAGGGTTGCCTTTTTTTTGGAAACAATGTTTTCGAAGGTAGGTCGATCTAGTGCTGCTCTCGCGATTGCAGCGATGTCGTAGGCGGTAGTGTAGTGATCAGCACTCTCAACGCCTGAGACATTGCTAAACTTGGTGTTTTCTAAACCTAACTCTAGAGTTTTGGCATTCATTTTTTCGACAAATGATTTGTAACCACCTGGATAATTTTCGGCCAGAGTGACAGCGGCGTCGTTGCCTGAGGAGATTAGAAGTCCCAAGATAACATCGCTTGCGAGCAGCTGATCCCCTTTGAGAAGATCAATAGTGTTACCTAAGGATTTTTGGGCGTTGATTACTTTGAGAACAGAGTCGTCTTTGTAGTAGTCCAGAGCCACCAACGAAGTCATAATTTTGGTTAGGGAGGCTGGTTTTAGACGTTTGTGGGGGTTTTTATCGTAGAGAACCACTCCAGATTTGAGATCCATAACAAAAACTCCGGTAGCAGTAAGACTAAGTTGACTTGAGTTGTCTTTTTTTTGAGGAAGTGGCGCTGATTGACTAAAAAAAGCTTTAACTTCTGGCTTAGACTTATCTGGTATCGGCCTAACAACAGGAAAAAAGCAGACAAAAAGAAAAAGGGGTATTAATAAGTAGATCTTCTTCACAGTTTGATTTTATATTAGTTTTTCTTGGTCTAGTAACTTTTTTCTGATTTTGTTTTTTGCTCTGGCGGTTTTGACAAGATGAAGCCAGTTTCTACTAGCAGGTCTAACCGCCTTTGATTTGATTATCTCGACCACATCACCACTTTTTAAAGCTTGGGAGATGGAGCCGATTTTGCCATTTATTCTGATACCAGAGATGTAAAAACCTAAATTGGTATGAACCTTGAATGCGTAATCTATAGGAGTAGCATCTTCTGGTAAATCGAAGACGTCGCCTTTGGGTGAGAAGACGTAGATGTGTTTACTAAGAGCATCTAGTTTTAGATCTTTTTCTTGCTGGTGAGCTGACTCTACTTGCTCTTTCCAGTTTGAGAGTTCACTGACCCAAGCCATTTTGTCGTCTAGCTTGAAGGCGATACCTGATTGGAGTAGATGATCTTTTACCCCTGCCGATTTGGCTTCTGAATAAGCAAAGTGAGCGGCGGCACCGAATTCCGCTTGAAGGTGCATATGTTTAGACCGAATTTGAATCTCTAAGATGTTTCCTTTGTGGTCGAAAACTTTTGTGTGAATAGATCTATAACCGTTTGGTTTTGGTTGAGCGATAAAGTCTGAAATTCCTAAGTACGGAACAGGCTTCCAGTAGCGGTGCATGAGACCTAGGACGGTGTAACAAGTAATATCTTCTTCGGTAATGATGCGCACAGCCATGAGATCGTTGACCTTTGTAATATCCCCATCTATTTCTGGACGAAGTAATTTTTTGTATAAGCTATATTTTCTTTTGGGTCGACCATCTGTTTTGGCGGCAATGCCATTTTTGGCCAGAATTTGTCTTATTTTAGTGATAGAGGCTTTGATGTTTTCTTCGGAATATTTGAAGTGAGGTCTGGCGACGTTTGTGACCCAGGCATATTCTTCTGGGTAAATATAGGGGAAGACTAAGTCCTCTAGCTCCCCTTTTAACTTTCCCATGCCCAATCTTTCTGCTAATGGTGCATAAACTTCCAAAGTTTCGATTGCTATTCGTTTTTGTTTGGACAAGGGAATGGCGTCTAAAGTTTTGATGTTGTGCAATCTGTCTGCCAAACGAATGATGACAACGCGGATATCTTTGGCTAGTGCCACAAACATCTTGCGTAGATTTTCTAAAAAAACTTTGTCTTTGGAGCTTCGGAGTTTGATTGATCCAACACGATGAACCCCATCAACCAAATTAGAAAGACTCGCGCCAAATTTTTTGGTAATTTGTTCCTGGTGATTTGGTTTGATTTCTGGCAGTTCGTGGAGGAGGGCGCCTTCTATACTTAGTTGATCCAGTCCCCACTCTGCAAGTGTTATAGCAACCGAAAGAGGATGTTTGATAAGTGGCTCACCAGTGTGGCGAATTTGTCCTTGATACTGTTTTTTGGCGTAAAAATAAACACTCTTAATCCGCCTGAGATTGTAGCTTAGTTGATTTGACTTGAGTTGTTTTTTTAGTGAATTGAAATTTAAGGACACCCGTATATTCTATAGTAATTCTGATAAAATTTAGGCGTGTATAGACGACAATTGCTATCTGATGAAAAAATATTGATACCAGATGCACTGCTTGAAACTTTTGAGGCCTACGAGAAGGCTGGCTTTGAGATTTATTTAGTTGGAGGAGGAGTGAGAAATATACTGGTAAATAAAGCGCCGGAAAACTGTGACTTGACAACCAACGCCACTCCCGAGCAAAGCCTTGAAGTGCTTAAAGATTTTGAGCCTTTTTATAATAACGACTTTGGAACAGTTTCGTTTAATGTCATCGTTAATGGTAAAGAGGAGCTGTATGAAGTAACTACGTACAGATCGGAAAAGGAATATTCTGATTACAGAAGGCCTGACAATGTGACCTGGGGAAAAACTCTAGAAGAAGACATTGTTAGGCGAGACTTTACGATAAATGCGATGGTGATAGGGAAAAAAAATCAAAAAATCAAAACAGAAAAAAAACAAAATATTGAGTGGGAGCTTTTGGATCTAGTTGGGGGGATGGAGGACTTTGAGAAAGGCATAATCCGTGCTGTGGGTGAACCGGAGCAGCGATTTAGAGAAGATGCTCTAAGAATGATGAGAGCCATTCGTTTTGCAGCCAGAATGGGATTTGCAATTGAAATGGAAACTTTGAGGGCTATAAAGACATGTGCCGATCTTTTGACTGAAATTAGCAAGGAAAGAGTTAGAGAAGAATTTGTAAAAATACTTACAACAAATTACCCTGCAGATGGGGTAAAACTTTTGCTATCTACGAAGCTGATAGATTATTTTTTGCCGGAACTACTGGAAGGCAGAGAAACTGAACAAGGAGGTCACCACGAATGGACGGTTTTGGAACACTCTCTGCAATCTTTGGCAAATTGTCCCTCCCCTAACCCACTAGTTCGACTAACAGCCCTGACACATGATATAGGCAAACCAAGAAGCCAGCGATTTAAATGCCGAAGATGTGGAAAAATGTACAAAGGATTGTCTGGAGAATTATTTAAGTGTGAGAAGTGTGGTTTTGAGCAGAAGATCCAGGGAATGATAACTTTTTATGGGCATGAGGTAATTGGAGCGAGAATGATAAAAGAAATAATGGAGAGGCTGAGGTTTAGCCGAAAAGAAACCGAGAAAGTGGAAACTTTGGTACGCTGGCATATGTTTAACTACCAACCTAGTATGA
Organism: Candidatus Collierbacteria bacterium RIFOXYD1_FULL_40_9; assembly: GCA_001776275.1. Taxonomy (GTDB): domain Bacteria; phylum Patescibacteriota; class Microgenomatia; order UBA1400; family MFAQ01; genus MFAQ01. The sequence continues at coordinate 13,846 of MFAQ01000044.1, read as the reverse complement.
CAGACTCATCGATAAGAAGATTAATTCGAAATGTTGGCAAGGAAAATATTTCTGACTTGGTTTTGCTTAGGATATCCGATCGAAAAGGAAGTGGCTCAACCACTACCAGTTGGAGATTTTTGGAATTGCAAAAGCGTATAGGTGAGCAGTTATTTGAACCTATGGAAATAAATGATATGGTGGTTAATGGTAAAGATGTAATGGAGATTTTAAAGGTTGCCCCTGGACCAATTATTGGCAAAGTTTTGAAGGAGTTATTCGAGGAAGTTTTGGAGGACACTTCAAAAAATCAAAGAGAATACTTGCTAAAACAAATAGAGAGATATAAATAAAATTTGAAAGTGTAACTTACTTGCTTGAGAAATAAAACCACCCGATTTGTTGGGTGGTTTTATTCTTTCTCGAATAGTTTATTCCAGACGACAAGTAATGGCGCGACAGTGAAAGTGCTAGAGTATGTTCCGGTAATGGTGCCAATAAGTAAAGCAAGCGAAAAATATTTAGTTGACTGTCCTCCTATTAGGAACATAGCAATTAACATGAAGATAATAGTTAAGGAGTTATTTAGTGATCTGACCATAGTCTCGGAGACAGCCTGGTTGACTAAGTTTTCAAAAGTAACATTTTTTACTTTGTGACTTAACTCTCGAATACGGTCGTAAACCACGATAGTGTCGTGCACAGAGAAAGAAAGAATTGTAAGCACTGCGGTAACAAAAAGTAAGTCAACCTCTACGCCAAAGAAGTGCCCTAGAATGGAGAAAGAACCTAATAAGACTAACGTGTCGTGCAACATAGCTAAAACGGCGCTAAGGCCATACTTGAACTGCTTAAAGACATAACTAATGTAGATAAGTAGTAGTACTGATGAGATTAATAGGGCGTTTCCTGTTTTCTTGATGGTTTCTTGCCCCAGAACTGGTCCAACAACTTCAAAACTTTCTAAATTTATCTGACCGGCAGCGGTGCCAATATTTGCTAATGCCTGTTGTATCTCCCCTTCGGTGGTTTCTGAAAGCTTGAGACTAATTTTGCTGTCTGACTGGAAAACTATCTGTGGACTTTTGTCTGACAAGGAGAGTAATAGGTTTTGCTTTTGCTCTTTGGCCAAACCAAACTCTGCTTGTGTTCCACCAGTAAACTCGATTGAGAGCTTGAGACCAAAAGTAACTAAAAAATAAAGACCAGGAATAATAATAAGGCCTGAAATTAAAAAGTAGAGAGAGCGATATTTCATCCAGTTCATGTTTTTTGACTATTTCTTGATTTGATTTGATGATTTGCCTTTGAAAAATACGCGCAAAAGTGTGCGAGTGACCACAATGCCAGTAAAAAGTGAGGTAAGAATACCAAGAATTAGAGTAAGAGCAAAACCTCTTACCGCCCCCGAAGTATTTAAAAAGGTCCAATTTAGAGGATTGAATAGAATCAGGCCTGTAATGACGGTGGCGGTATTGGCATCTTTGATCGAGCCCCAAGCCCTACCGAAAGCAAGCTCGAGAGCTACTTGCCATTGTCTACCGGCTCTAATCTCTTCTTTGTAGCGCTCGAAAATAAGAATGTTGCTGTCGACAGCCATGCCAACTGAAAGCAAGAAGCCTGCAATACCTGGAAGACTCAAGACAACCGGGATAATTTTGTATAAAGTGACGGTATAAAGACCATACAGAATTAAACCTATTGAAGCCAGAATGCCCATTTTGCCGTAATAAAGAACCATAAAAAGAACTACCATCAAAAGGCCAATGCCGCCGGCGAGTAAACTTCTTTGGATTGATTCTTGTCCTAGCGTGGCGGGAATATTTTTTTGACTTAGAATTTTTACAGGAACTGGTAGGGCACCGGCATTAAGTTTGATGCTTAAGTCTTTGGCCTCCTCTAAAGTAAAATTGCCAGTGATTATGGCATTGCCATTTAGTATCTCTGACTCAATGTTGGGCATGGTAATTGGAAATCCGTCCAGAAGAATTGCCAAAGGTTTACCAATATTCTCTTTGGTTATTTGAGCAAACTTCTTAGTTCCTTCATCTTTAAACTCTATGGCAACTGCAGGCAGACTGTCGTCTGTTTGAAAAGTGACTTGGGCTTTTTTTAAATCTGCTCCCCCTAAGTCGGCTGGATTAAAACCAATTAACATTGGCTCTTGAGTGGCTGTTTTGGTCTCGGAAAAAATAGGATAGGCAAATTCAAGTTTGGCGGTTTGCCCAATTAGGTCAAGAGCTTGCTTGGAATCTGTAACACCTGGCAACTCGATGCTGAGGCGATACTGATTGTTGTTTCGGAGAGTCTTAATTGCTGACTCGGACACTCCAAACAAGTCTACACGACGACCAACAACATCCTTTAGTGACTCTAGAGCAGATTGTTTGTCAGTATCTTCAATCTTGCTCATATCTGTATCTAGAATTACTTGAACACCACCTTTGATGTCTAGACCCTGCTTGATTTCGATCTCTTTGGAAAAATCGAGTTTTCCAATTTTAAAATTTAATCTTGGGATTTTGAAATACTTTAAATCTGTAGGGAGAGAAATATAAAGACAAAACAAAGTAACCAGACTGATAAAGATTAGGTTCTTTTGGGGTTTGTTTAGAGACATATGAATTAATCTAATTTTTTGGGATCGCTTTGCTTTGCTGTAGACATAAGCGAAAGCTGAGAACTGTCGGGGAATTCTAAGATGAGGGAAGACTCATCGTGAAAAACCAATTTTACTTGATCACCAACCCGAAGAGAAAGTCTCTCGACGAACTTGGCCGGTAGAGTTATACCAAGCGAGTTGCCAATGCGGATTACTTTTTGCTTTGACATTAACTTTGTAAATTGATTTCATCTCCCACCAACATAACTTTTGGTTGGAGTAGAACTTTGGTAATGAAGGGATCTTGGTGACTTTTTCGATAGTTGAACTCATCCTCGGTCATACAGGAATAATTTATTTCGGTACTTAGTATTTTCTCCATCGATTTTACCAAAACGGCAATTTGGGGCATAATTACTTTTCCCACAATAAGTAGATCGACGTCTTCTGGTTTTCTCTCGATCCCGCGAGCCAATTTTTGGGTTATAAATAAAAATTTGACGAATCCTAATTTGTTTCGGTTCTTGGTAACTAGTTTGCCTACTCCGGTTGATTTGGTAACTAAGGCGACTAACTCTGAGTAAAGATGGTAATTGGTTTTTACGAAATAGTAGAGACGGTTACCTCTTTTTTCACTTTGCAAAAGACCAACTGCCAGTAAATTCTCGAGCTCTCTCCTTATGGCATTTATTTCCTCTTTGGTCATACGAGTCAACTCGCGAACATAGTACATACCCTTGACGTTGCCCAAGAAAATCTTCAGCAATTTGACACGGACTTTGGAAATAATTAGGTCAGAAAGTTTTGCCATATTAACTTAACTAGTCTCATAAGACGAAGAGACTGGGCTAATTATATATGACTTTGTTGCCTGTGGGTAAAATACTTATCCAAAACTGACCAGGGGCAAAGTTAATCTCTTTGCTGGCGGTGTCAGTAAAGATTGTACGATCCATTTGTTTGGCTTTTTTCCATTTGATTTCCTGAGCTACCCCATCATGAAAGTAGATGCCAGTGCCTTCGCCTATGACGTTGTAATACATGTGTTTGTGATCGTCTAAAGGTCCTTCTTCTTTAGCAAATTGGACAATAACGTTGGTTGCGGAAAGTTGTTTTTTTGTTTCGTGATCGATGTGGGCAATAGAACCTTGAGATCTTAAGTAAGTTTTAGTAGCTGGATCGTATTTCCACGAAACAGAAAAGTCTGGATAGTTTTTCCAAAAATCGTAACTAATATTGGTAGCTGGAGTTGACTTGGAAGTATCTGGAGTACCAATTTTCCACGACTTGAAGGCTGTGGGCCAGGCTGTTTTGCCGTCTGCCGAGACACCGGTGTAACCACGTTTGGCGGCTTGATGCCAGGCGTCTGGGAGAGAACCCATCATGGTGTGCTCTGTAGCAACAGCGCGACCTAATCTGTCTTCGTCTCGAGAAAGAACTGGCTTGCCGATATCACCAATGGTGTCAAAATCATTACCACCTGGTTTTCTCCAGCCTAATTTTTGAAGCTCCTCTAGAGCCCAAGCCTTCTTGTTTGAAGTACATTGGCCGCTTGCTTCATCTCTACTGCAGTTACCACCGCCAACGTGCATGTAAATGGGGGTGTTGTACTCTGTCGCCATGTTGACGAAGTAAATACGAGCACTGCGGACAGGACCAATCGATAGTTTGTCAGCTTGAGCACCACAATAAAAAACACCCATAAAGCGTGTGATACCACCTTCGGCAACTGCTTCATAAACAACATCGGAAAAACTTAGGCCAGATTGTGGCCTAGCATCTAGCGAATTTTCGATCATAGTCAAAATTGGGCGCTTTTGCTCCCAAAGTGCTCTTTCCTCTTTGCTAAAGAGAGCGCCGTTTATGGGACAGGTTTCTGTTTTGGGTAGATCTGCATATTGGTTAAAACCTGCGGTGACGCGGTCTTTGTCAACATTGGCATTGGGTGAAACTAGAGGAGAGTTGGAGGACACTGGATAAAAGGCGTAGGTTAACCCGAAAGAAGCTAAGTAAGTAATAAGCAAAACTGAGATATTTTTAAAATTAAAAAGATGGTTATTTTCCATGATTACTTTAGAGCTTCCTTAATAACTTGTTGTTCTTCCTTTGAAGTTGCTTGCCCTTCTACTTGACCCGAGACAACTTTTTTGGCATAAAGTCGGGTATTTTCCCGGCTATGTAAAGAGCTTATCACAATTCCAGTACCTTTTTCATCTAGTAGGGCAACGGTAAAGCTTTGATCCCCACCCGTGTCAGTAAAAGGGTTGTAGCGGTTAAAGCCAATTTTTTGAAGGTGTTTTTTGTTTTCTCCTATTTCTGCATTTAGCCTTTCTGATAATTTATTTATGGTGTCTGCGTTTTCGTTGGATAGTGAAATTAGCTGATTAAGACTTGAGAGTAAATCTTTTTTGGAAACGTCTTTTGTTAATCTTGAGTAGTGGGTAGAGAGGCGATAGATGAAGATACCAATAATAAGAACACCGAGCAGGCTTACAATTGATAAAATATCTGATAGGGACATAAAAGAAATTTTACTATACAATTTGGATTAAATATGACTAAGAAACCACGCAGGACAAGGAACCAAAAACTCAAAACGGCAGAGCGCAAGGAAACCGGTTTTAGTATTAAGAAAGAATGGCTTGGAGACACTAAAAAGGATCAGAGTGTTACAAAAGAGGTCAAAGTAGATAAAGGTCACTTTCAGTCGGACTTGACAAAGACATTTGTGCTCACTATGCTTGTTCTAGCCTTAGAATTAGCCTTGTGGCATTATTTAACTTAGGCACTAACAAAAAGAAAGGGGGTGAACCAAGTAAATGCAAATCTATTGTGTAAAATGCAGAGCTAAAAAAGAAGTTGAGAAGTTTGAACAAGTTACCATGAAGAATGGTAAACCAGCTGTTAAAGCTGTTTGCCCAGCCTGCGGAACAAAAATGTTTAAAATCGGAGCCAAATAATTTTATTTGCTTTCGTCAAAAAGTCCCGACTTGTGCGGGATTTTTTGCGATAAAAAATGCCGGTACTAATTAGTACCGGCTTGGTAAATTCTCGAGATCGACAAAAAAGCTGGGCGTTAACCCAGCGTGTTGATAAAAAGCAAGATAAATGCCAAAAGTGTTAACGTAATTCCAACCGCGGTATAAACCACAGCATCTTTACGAAAATGAATATTTCGACTTGAGTATTTTATAAATGCAACGGCATGCGATATCATACTAACGATGATGAGTGTGATTGGAACCCAGGTTGGAATCAAGCTTGCCTCCGATTTAAAAGAATGACTAGATTATAATAGGGAGACGTATTCTTGTCAACTATAGGGTGTTTTGTGACTACTCTTGGAGGTGTTGTTTGCCGCTAGCGTTTTTGCAGCGATTTTGAGGCTTGCTACACTCACTAGCGCAAGTGGGGTCTGCTAGATAAAGTTTGGGGCACTGACTACGGTCTGGATCGTGGTATTGTTCACAGGAGCCCGACTTCCCTCCACCCGGGGCACAAACATATGAGCATTTTTCTAGGGTGGTGCCGGGACTAGAAACGCCGTAGTTATACTGACACTGCGAACCACACCCACCCTGACAGCCTACCTTAGTAATAGAGTAATCTTGCTTGTTAAATAGAGTTGTATAAAGTCGATAAGATTGTCCAGTAGAAAGAACTTGGTAAGGATATGGAAGCTTGGTAACTGGATCACAGGGAATAGGACTAGTTGTTTCTGAATTTGAGTATGAGAATGGTTGTCCACATGAAGGAAGGGCGCTGGGGTAGCTATCCACCCTGGCATAGTAATCTTCTAGTGCAACTTTTATTTTTTCTAAATCTGATTTTCTGACAGCATCATAAACCCTACCTCTTAAACTCGGGACATCAATCCAAAAATAGGTAGTAAGAATGGCAAGTAGGGATATGGCGATAAGGGTTTCTAGTAAACTAATGCCTCGATTTATTCTTTTCTTTGCCACTTGAGCTAGCAATTATTTGCTAACTTTTTTGTACCAGTCCTCGAAAACTTTTTTGAAAACATCCTTACTGCCCAAACCTATACCAAGACCTAAAGCGAGAACTAAAGTAAGAATGAAGCCTACATAAGTGATTTGGATAAAGAAGCTGGCTATACCAAGCTGGGACATGGCGGCCAGGATAAAAATGGTCATGGTGGTGTAACTTACGACCCTGCCAGCAAAACGAGAAAGAGAAGGATCTTTGGCACCAAGAGACCCTTTGACGATTTTTTCTAAGAAACCAGCAAGAACCACTCCAAGGAAAAGAATTACTAAAGCGGCAAGAAGGCTGGGAATGACAGAGAGAATACGAGTGAGAATGGCACCAACGGCAGCGAGTCCCAAGACATTGCTGGCGGTGATTATGAAGGTCAGTAAGACTAACCATTTAAAAATTTCACCGATGATGGTTTCGATTTTGGTAGTAATTTGAGCGTTTTCTAGGAATTCTTGGATGGCAGGATTTTTTGAGAGCTGACTCAATCTGGTTATAACAGCCAAGCGAATAATGGCTGTTTTGGCCCATTTGGAAATAATTAGACCTATGATAACGAGAGCGGCCGCGGTGACAAGATTTGGAAGATAAGAAACAAAGGAATTAAATATGGGGGCAAAAAGGGAATTGTAATCTATCATGGCTTATCTTAGTTTTTTGAGTAGAAGATGTCAAATCACCACATTATTATAGGTTTGTGGTAAAATGGAGGGGCTTTATGGTTTGGGTGAAGAATGCCCCCGCCTTGGCGGGGGAGGAAAGTCCGGACAGCTAAAAGACAGGGTGGCCTAGGCTCTTTTTTAAACGAAGGGTGAGGTCTCCCGCCAAGCAATTGGCGGGACGCGATAGGGCCACAGAGACGATTAAAAGTGAAACGTCCCAGCACTAGCTGGGTCAAACTTAAGGCAACTTAAGTTTGTGGTAACCCGCCCCGCTGCAATCGACGATCTGGGATTTAAGGTGTCTTTTCCGTCTGCGCAAGCAGGATCCCTAAAGCTTCGAGCATTAGATAAATATTCTTCTGAAAAACAGAATCCGGCTTACTAAGAGCCTAAAGCACTAAAACCTCGCCTTTTGGCGAGGTTTTAGTCTATTTCCGGGAGCTTGGTGTTGTTGTTGAGGCGAACATGTGAATAAACAACTCTGATGACTAAAACAAGGGGAATAGAAAGAATTGCCAGAAGGGCTCCACCCAATTTGAAACCAATCATGACAGCAAGAATAGTAATAACAGGACTTAAGCCAGCTGCCTTTTGCATGATTTTGGGAACGATAAAGTTATTTTCGAGTTGCTGAACAACCAGAGAAACTATTAAGGCAGCCAAGCCATGTAAAGGTGACATGGACAAACCGACAAAAATAGCAGGAACTGAAGCGATAATGGGACCAATATTGGGAATTAGCTCTAGCATACCTGCAATGAAGGCAAGAGGCAGTGCATATGGAAGTCCAATAATTAGGTAAGCAAAGTAACTAAGAACCCCAACAATTAACATGAGCAAAAGCTGACCTCTAACCCACAAACTAATTTGGAATTGGAGGCTGTCGGCTAGTTTTGTATAAACTGTTTTTTTGTCTGGGAATAAAGAGGCGATGTATTGTGGGAGTTTTTTTATTTCTTGAATAAGGTAAAAACTTAGAACGACAGTAGTAAAAGCATTAAAGAGACCAGAAAATGTTCCGAGGGCAAAGTTTACAACTCGAGATGGAACCTCTGCCAACTGACCACTAAAAGAGTTTAAATCGATCTTGATAGGGCTGACTGTTTCGACGATGTTTGGAAGTTTATTTAAAAAGACCTCTGTTTGTTCTATAACAGGGGTAACAACAGAAATACCAAAAAGAACAAGAACAAAGAACAGAACAAAAAGTATGATGGCGGCAGCTAAAGATCTGTTTATTTTGTATTTTTCGAGTCTGTCGATAGTTGGAGTAACAGAAAGAGCGATAAGTAGGGCTGTAACCGTAAGAATTAGAATATCTGAAAGCATGAATAATAGATAAACTAATCCCAGGGCGCTTAGAATCCAAAAGATACTAGAAACAGAGATGTCGATACTAATCCTTTTTGCGATTTTCATATACCTTTATCATACCAAACAATTTGTGGCTGTTTTTTGAACCAAACCATTTGCCTTTTTGCATAGCTTAACTCAGATTGGGTCCACAAGTTAACCAACTCTTCTTCTGTGATACTTCCTTTGATAAACTGTGTAACATGATTTACACCGATAGTGGAGTAAATTGGTAGTTTTTGATTTGGGTATTTGTTTAGAAGACCTTTTACTTCTTCGACAGCTCCAAGCTCTATTCTCTTTTTGACTCTTTCACTTATGTCTTTTACCAGTTTTTCTTTTGATTTTTTTAGACCGATCCAATGAAACTGGATTGCCGCGTCGCTTCGCTCCTCGCAATGACGAGGTTGGTGCTTTGAACTGTGCCTATTGTTGTAGGTGGCAATTTCGATGGCTCTTATAAGGCGACGAGGATTGTGAATGTCCGAGTTGTTTAATAAATTAAACTTCTCTAGATTTATTTTTTTTAACTCTTCTTGAAGACTTGCTAGCGAAAGATTGTTTAATTTGTCTCTTAACGGTCTATTTTGAGGAATGGTTATGGTTTCTAGGTTTTGAGATATGGCTTTTAGATACAATCCAGAGCCGCCAACAGCAAATATATGATGACTTTGGAATTCTTTGATTTTTTGGTAGAAATACTTTTGAAACTGACTGATACTAAATTCTTCGTCAGACTTTAGAAAACCTTGACCTACCAAGGTTATACCTTCTGGTAAATTACTGGTATTGTCTTGACCGCTGACGATAGGAATATCTTTGTAAAACTGGCGAGAGTCAGAAGAGACAATTAAGGCGGGAAGTGAACTTTTGGCCAGATCAAAAACAAAGTCAGACTTACCGGTTGAGGTTGGACCACAAACGATAGTGATTTGTTTGGGGCTGTAATTCATTTATGTTTCTGGATTCCGGGTCAAGCCCGGAATGACAATACAGTAATTTATGGGACCATGGGTCTTTCTTTTAGTGTGTCTTTGTTGGCTAGTTTATCTAAAATTTCCCAGCGTTCTTTTTTAACTTTTGCTGAGACATCGTCTGGAAAAAGTCTGGCGGATGCTGTACCAGGTCTCGGTGAATAACGTGCAACAAAAGCGACCTTGAAACCGACCTCTTTTACTAAATCGACTGTTTGCTGAAAGTCTTGATCTGTCTCACCGGGGAAACCGACGATAATATCGGTACCAAAAACAGCATCAGGGATTTGGGACATAATTTTGTTTATGATATTTAAATAGCTTGCCCTGGTATATCCCCTGTTCATGAGTTTTAATATCCGATCGCTGCCCGACTGAACTGGTAAATGAATAAAACGATCAACTTTGGGATTGTTTTTGATTTCTTCGATTAGCTCGTTCCAAAAGTCCCAAGGATTGCTAGTAAAGAAACTAATTTTTTCGATACCGTCAATTTTGCTGATTTCTTGTAGAAGAGTAACAAAGGGTGGTTTGTCGGCCGGTTTTTGATATTGAGAGGCGTTTTCTGGAATATCTTCTATGGAGAGATTGGAGTTTTCCATAAACATTTTTCGAAGTGAGATCCCAACTTTTTCCAAGCCCCATGAATTGACATTCTGACCCAAGAGAGTAATTTGCTTATAGCCTGACTTGGCCAAATCGTTTACCTCGATAAGGATTTCCTCTTGCGACCTGGATTTTTCCCGTCCTCTGGAAAAAGGAACTATACAAAAGGTACAAAAACTGTTGCAACCTGAGGAAATTGGCACCCAAGCGTGGAACTTATCTTTTCTGATGGCCTTTTGATTGAAACCCTCTTCACCTATTGGTAAAACTTCGTCGACTTGTGGGAGCAAAGTTTTTATTTCTTTTTCCTTGATATGCAACATGCAACCTGTGAGAATAACCTTGGGTTTTACCTTTTTGTTTTGGGCGAAAAACTTTTCGACGTTTAAGAGAAAACCAGTAACTCTGTCTTCTGCTGACTGGCGAACCGAGCAGGTGTTGACAACGATCTCATCGGCTTCTTTCCAATTTTGAGTTTCCTTAAATCCACGAGCTTCGTAATCACCTAAAACTCTTTCTGAGTCTGATTTGTTGGCTTGGCAGCCGAAAGTTTTGATGAAGACCGAAGGCATTTAGGAAACTTTTTTCTTTAGCGGTTTGCCTACGTGGAAGTTGACTACTTTGTGACCCTTGACAATTTGGCGCTTGGACTCGTTACCAAAAGGGACAACTTGTTTGTCGTTTACTTTACTGACATAAAAAGTACCAAAACCAGAGACAACAACTTTCTCACCTTTGGCAAGGGCGTTGATGGATTCACTAAAAAAAGTGTCAACTGTTTCTTTGACAGCTTTTTTGGTTAAGCGAACTTTTTTGGAAACAATTCCGATTAGGGCTTGTTTGGTCATGTTTTTTTAAATAAACGGGCAGTATCAATAATAATTCAAGTGATGATAACACTTATACATAAAAAACTCAAGAAACTTAAAGGACAAAAACTCAACAGTGAAAAATAGTGAGCAAAAAAAAGCTCTTCTGAAATTCTGAAGAGCTTATGAAAGTTGTTGTTATCTTAAAAAAACATGTAGGTATAGGGCAGTGAAATATCTGCTGGCCAGTCGTGTCGCTCTGTTCTTAGTAAATGGAAAAAGTCAACATAAAGGCACCCTTTTTCCTTTTTGATCTTAACCTCTGCTGTGCCACGTGGCTCATCGGAAATCATCACCGAGTAATTTTTTTGGACTCCATTGGTGCCAATTCCCCAGGGAACCATATACCCGGACTGACCGTCTTTGAGATTAATTACTCTAACCAACACTGGTTCGGTGGGGTTGGTCGTTGCGCGATAACGTGGAAGACCTTCTTTTCTACTGATCGGTTCTGGTTGCTGAGGCGATGATTTAAAAATGCTCTTACAGTAACTACATTTTGTGTCATCTTCACCTACTGGTGCACCACAAGCACCACAGATAACTATATCCCTAACAGACATAACAGACCTCCGTTTTTTTAATTTTACTATCCTATATTTTACCACAATAGGGCTTATGAGGCAATTTCGGCGGCGCGGGTTTCGCGGATGACATTGACTTTGACTGTGCCTGGGAAGGCCATAGTATCTCTGATTTCATCTCGAATGGCTTGGGCAAGAATTGTAAGTTGAGCATCGCTTGCCTTTTGGGGGTTAACGATAACTCTGACTTCGCGACCCGCAGAAATTGCATATGCCTCGTCGACTTCTGGGTGTTTTCTTGCTATTTCTTCTAGCTGTCTAATACGTTTGCCGTAGTCTTCGGTGTTTTCGTGGCGGGCACCTGGGCGAGAGCCAGAGATAGCATCGGAAATATAAACGAGCATTGACTCAATTGAGCTGAATTCCTCGTCTTCGTGATGTTGAGCCACACAATCGACAATAGGTTGTGGTAGATTGTATTTTTTGAGGTAGTTTACTCCTAGCTCAATGTGATTACCTTCGCCGTCGATAACTTTACCGATGTCGTGTAGTAAACAACCCATGCGGACAATGTCGACATTGGCACCGATTTCACTTGCAATTTTGATACCAATTCTGGTTTCTTCGAGAGTATGACTGATCATGTTTTGCCCGTAGGAAGTTCTAAATTTGAATCGTCCTAACGTAGAAACGATGTCACGATGCATGTTGTAAACTCCGACAGCGTGACAGAGTTTTTGACCCTCTTGGAACATGATCTGTTCGACATCTCTTTTGGCTCGTTCAAAATATTCTTCGATTCGAGCAGGATGAATACGACCATCTTTAATTAAATGAATTAAAGTTTGACGGGCAATTTCTCTTCTGACTGGATCAAAACTGCTAAGCTTGACTTCGTCTGGTGAGTCGTCCATAGAAACATCGCAGCCAGAAACTTTTTCAAAAATTCTGATATTGCGACCGTCTTTACCAATTATTCTACCTTTGGTTTCTTCGTCTGGAATTGGAACTGTTGATATTGTATATTCTGCAACATAGTCAGTGGCGCCTGATCTCATGGAGTCGACTAGTATTTCTCTAGCTTTGTCGGAAGCCTGAGCTTTTGCCATTTCTTCTGTTTCTTTGATAACTCTGGCGATCTCCATGGAGGAGCGCTTTTCGACTTGGGAGAGAAGTTCTTTTTTGGCGGCTTCTGTAGTAAGAGAGGCAATTTTTTCTAGTTTCTTGACCATTTGGTCAGCTTGTGTTTTTAGATTTTCCTTTAACTCATCGGCTTGTTTTTGAGCATTCTCTAAAGCCTGTTTTTGTTTTTTGAGTTCGTTTTCCTCGGAAATAAGTTGTTGTTGCTTTTGGGCGAGAGACTTAGCCCTAACCTCTATATCTTCGAGCTGGATTCTGGCATCTTTTAGGGCTTGATCCTTGATTTTGAACGCCTCATCCTTGGCAGAGATAATAATTTCTCTTGCCTGGGCATGAGCAGTGGTCGTAGCCTGAGTGATGATAGCCTGGGTATCGACAGTAGAGATCTCAGATTTCAGATCTCGGTTCTCAGATGATTTGGTAGTGGTTGATGAAGGGTGTGTGGCAACTGATGGCGATGTGACTGGCTTTGTGGGCGCAGAGGAAGACTTTCTAAAGATACCGGACTTAAAAATAGATAAAAGTGACATAGGTTTGTTTAAATACTAAACCTAGTCTTGGATGAGCTTAAGATGCGCAAAATGCCCCAAATATTAGAGGTGGGTTGATAGTGGGTTTTGAGCTTGTTTTGAGCATGATTAACTTAAATTCAATTGACTAGTGTGGGTACTATTGTACACTAAAACCCGCGTTGGTAAAGTTTGCCTTTTAGTTGGTAACTATCGAGTCCTGCGTATTTGTTGGCTAGTTTTTGCTTGGCTTGTTCTATTGATTCTGCCAAGTCATCGCTTTTTAGTGCCCTATTTATCTGTTCTGGTTTGAGACCCAACTCTTTGAGCTTGAAAAATATAATTTTTGGTCCTTGGAGCTTGCTTAGCTTTTGGCGGATGTAGCCAGCTAGTAAATAGTCGTCATTTAGATATTTGGCCTTTTCTAGCTCAATTATGATCTCATCGATTAGCTCTCTATGATCAGATTCTTCTAAATGACTGGCTTTTTCTGTTAGTTTCTTTCTAATTTGGGCAGAGAAATAAGCTCGCCTATTTAACAAGAAACCCGCGTATTTTAAGAGCTGACCTCGAAGGTCATTATTTTTCTGGCTGAACTCCGGCATTGACCTTTTCCATGACTTGAGACT
>MFAQ01000043.1 GCA_001776275.1 Candidatus Collierbacteria bacterium RIFOXYD1_FULL_40_9 | reverse complement strand
GTCGCAGTGTTATGCTTCTCCAATTCATCCCCGCACACGCCCGCTTCGCTACTTAGGAAGCTTTGTGCGGGGTTTCCTTGGCACAAAAAAGATCATACTGATCCAATCTATTTATCTTTTTTCTCATTTTTGGTCAGCATTCCCTTTTTTCTTCTACTAAGCCTTATCACTAACGATCAAAACTTAAATCTCCCCCTACCTGCCCTCCCAGGTATTCTCTATATGACGATTGGCGGATCTATTATCGCCTTTTGGGCATACCAAGAAGGTCAAAAAAGAATCGAGGCTTCGGAAGCTGCCATTTTTAGCTACCTCAAGCCTATTTTTACCATTCCTTTAGCCTACTTTTGGCTCAAAGAACCATTCAGTCTGTTTACTGTACTCGCCACCAGCCTCATTCTCCTCGGCGTCTACCTCTCTGAAAAAAAATAGTCCATTGTCATTCCGGACTCGATCCGGAATCCAGAACAATCCAGATAACTCCTAATGTCATTCCGGGCTTGACCCGGAATCCAGCTCCTAAAACAATTACCTCACTGTCATTGCGACCTGCCTGCCGTCAGGCAGGGTTTCTTACCCAAACCGAAGCAATCCATCCAATTACCCCATAACATTTGACTACTAGGCTTATTCATGCTATAATTCACACAAGCAAAATTAAAATAAAGTTAAAAAAGGAGTACGTATGCAAAATCTTCTTGTTGCACTTAACTTCCTCAGGAGTCGTGGTTTCATTTTTCTGATTGCCGACGTAAACAGACGGGTTTTCATACCAACTGCAGGTATAACCGAAGTGTATCTGCTTACTGTCGAGGAGTACTTACTCGGTCCAGAAAACAACGGAGGGTTGGCCAAACACCATTTCACCCTTGATGACAAAAGAGGTGTTAAGCGCCATGCTGTAATTTGCAAGGTTTCAGCAAAAGATAATAAGCTCTATTTTTTTCCCGCCCCGCACAATCAAATGCGCGATCTCACCCAGAAAATGATCACCTTAGTGGATGGCGTTATAGGTGAAGAGATCGAGGCAACACTACATTGCTGGGAAAGTGGTGGCCAACAACATGAGTTGGTAACTGGCAACTAATTAGCAAAGAACATCTCACTGAGATGTTCTTTTTTTGTGCCCAAACAGGCACTTGTATGATACAATTACCCTGCTTATGAAACAGAACACTCATCCTCAATACGAACCAATGACCGTTACTTGCGCTTGTGGTAACTCTTTTGTTGTTGGTGGATCCAAAAAAACCATGCACGTCGACGTGTGTGACAAATGCCATCCTTTCTTTACTGGAACTCAAAAATTTGTAGACGCTATGGGTAGAGTAGACAAATTTATGGCCAAGAGAGCAGCTGCCGCCGGATACGTAAAGAAAGCCAAAAACAAAACTGAGTCCGACAAAACTCCAGTTTCTCTAAAAGAAATGCTCGAGACCCAAAAAAAGAATCTCAAAGCCGAAGCTGCTACTGAATCCGTTGCCGTAACTGAGTAGATAACACATCGTCATTGCAAGGAGCTTGCGACGTGGCAATCCACGATTAATATATACACATCTTGTCATTCCGGGCCACGACCCGGAATCCAGTAAACTCAATGTATGGACAATAACACCCCCGACTACCTCCAAGCAGAAATCGACCGACTCGAAGCGGAGCTAATCACCAACCAAGAACTTTTGGCAGACCCAGAGTTAGGTCAACTTGCCAAAGCAGAAATAGAAAGGCTCCAAAAGACCATAGAATCCCTCAAAACAGCTACCAGCAGCAACAATAACGATGAGGAGGTAGGCGAAAACTTCAACTCCTCCCCTGCCATTCTAGAGGTCCGTGGCGCAGCCGGTGGCGACGAATCCAAAATCTTTGCTGACGATCTTCTTCGTATGTATGTCCGCTTTGCTACCAACCAAGGCTTTACCATCGAGTATTTAGACGATACTGTCGTTAAGTTCAGCAAACCCAACCGCGCTCTCTGGGACTTTGGTGCCTACCAAACCTTTCAGTTCGAGTCCGGCGTTCACCGTGTCCAGCGCGTTCCTGCTACCGAGGCCCAAGGCCGAATCCACACTAGTACTGCAACTGTCGCCGTTCTCCCAGAAATCAAAGCAAACCAGTTCGAAGTCCGTGACCAGGACTTGGAGTGGCAATTTACTCGTGCTGGTGGACCAGGCGGCCAAAATGTAAACAAGGTCAACACTGCAGTCCGCCTCACCCATATCCCTAGTGGTCTCGTCGTTTTTGTCCGTGAGGAGCGCTACCAGGCCAGAAACAAAGAAATCGCTTTAAACCTGCTTCGTGCCAAACTCTGGCAAGCCGAAGAGGACAAACGTCTCAGCGCTCTCTCTAGTCAGCGTGCAGAAGCAGTCGGCACCGGCTCCCGCTCCGAAAAGATCAAAACCTACAACTTCCCCCAAAACCGCCTTACCGACCACAGACTAGAAAAGTCCTGGCACAACCTCAAAGATATTATGGAAGGCGACCTAACAGACCTCCTCTCCACCACCATATCCTTCTTCGAACCGTCTCCTCAAAAACAATACGACCTAACCTCACCGATTTGATATAATATAGGGCGAATCTCATATTCTCTAGTACTTGAAAAATCAATGGAGGACGACATATCGCAATCACGCACTCGAAAAAATAAAATATCCCGGAGGATAATTGAATGAAATCAGTTCGAAATTTCTTCAACGCTATCACTTTTGTTCTAACCGTAGCAGGACTAGCCCTCGCAGCCCATTTTTTCGCGAAACCTCTTTTTGTTTTTCTTCACAATGCCAGCATCACTATTTCCTATGTAGCAGGGCTCTTTTATCTTGCAATCTACACGCTCGCAACGCTAAGTAATGGAAGGAAAAACAATCTCGCTCATCTTTATGGTTCTTACAAAGAGCTGGAGCTAAAAAAAGCTGGAATAACAGATATAAACGCTATCACAGCAGATGAAGCCGAAAAAATAAGAAAAAACGCGTATGAAGACTCCGTAAATCTTTGGTTCTGGATGCTGTTTGTTTGGCTTACGCCTCTACTCACAATACTCCATGCCAATTACCAGTTTTCCCCAATGAACATTATTTCATTCGCCGCATTCATCTCCGGGCTGTATATATATATTCGTCAATTTGCAAACACAATCGACAGATATGGGGACTCTTATACTAAACCAATACCTCAGAAATCGCCGATGGGTTGGTATCTATTAAAATTACTGGCGCTTTTTGCGACAAACACATACTACGTTGCAATTCTCTTGGTATTATTTGGCATCCTGGCCCCAGGAACAACTCCAAGATAAACCCATTCCCCGTCTCGAACCGAGGCGGGGATTTTTTTTGCCAAAAAAGCCATTAAACACCAAACACCCTATAGATGGTAAAATATGCCATTCTAAACTTTGGAGGAACTTTTACATGTTCGATGATCTAAGAAAAGACAACAGAGAGAAAAGTAAAGATTCGGAAGAAACACAGCCAACATGGTTAACTGCCACAAAAGCCAAACAAGATCCATTTCGTAAAGTTTTAAAAGCGGCTGATTTCGACTTCAACCGTACAAACAAAGGCTTCATGGATGACGATGAGATTAAGTTGCTCGAGCCTGAAGAACTTATTGATTGGCCATTTGATGACAACAAAAATGCAAGTAATTGTGATAAAGAAGTTCAAATACCAAAATATTTGAAAGCTGCTAACTTTCCTCTGCGTGACAACCTGCTAAATTCAGCCAGAGGTTCAACCCCAAATTGGCTGGAAGAAGACAAAACCAATAGTGATCTACCAAGTTGGTTGACTGCAAGTAGCGATGACGACCTCTTTGCGCAAAAAGGTCTACCAGAGGCAAAAAGAAGCACAATCACAGACTGGATGAAAGAGCCTGAATTCTCCATACCAGCATGGCCTGACGATGATGCACTCTTTGCCAAAATCGGCTTGCCAGAAAAAGTTGTAGAGGAAAAGGTCTTTGACCCAAACCAGACTCAAAAAGTAGTGGCTCAAAAGAAACAAGAAAACACCCAAGAGTTACACGTCAAAAAGAAAAACAGCTTTTTCAATCCAAACAAACATGGCAAAGCCATCTTTGTCTTAGCTGGAGTTGTTCTTTATCTCATCACCATTAATGCTATTGGCTCTGCCTTCCCAAGCCACTTAGATGACTTAATTATGGATATTCTGGGTCTATTATTCTACACATACGCCCAAGAACACGGCTACGATCTCAAGTTCCTTTTGCCTCACAAGAAATGATCATGTCTAAGCTCTCCGATTAACCGGAGAGCTTTTTTTGGTGTTAAAATTAGCCATCCTAAAACTTAGAGGAGGCACTTTTCCATGGCAGTTTCACTAGACGACCCCAATGCCCCTGATTACGAATATGTTGAACTTCACGAACAACTTGTGGGCATCAAGGGAACAAATAAAAAACTTAGACCTGTTAAAAATTTTCACTGGCTGTCATACGCAATACCTGTTTTCGTTTTTATCGCAAACAAAGCGATCCAGACCTTGACAACCTTTACGAGCGACACCAAAACCATCATCGACATCATAGTTGTCATAAGTATTGTCGCTGGTCTTGGTATTTACTCATACTACCTAAACAAGGAGAAATAAAATGGCGAAATCGGGCGACATCAACCACGGACCTGGGCCAGTTTTTGGCTACGAATTAGAGGGCTTACAACCAACAAGCAATACTAAGAAAAAATCAGTTGAAACCGAACCCACCCCAGAGCTAAAAGAAAGTCAACCTGTCCCAACCACCACAAAACCATCTTTCTTCAAACAAGCGATCTTTTTTCTAGGATTGGTCATTCTTACTTATCTCTATTGGTTTTTCGGTCAGCTCACCATTGGTATTCCTGACGAATACCTTGCCACCATTTTTACCGTTCTTCTCTACAACTGGTTTGTAAAAAATAACTACCAACTACCAAAATGGCTTAAAAAGTAACCTCTCGCCCTCTTCATGAGGGCGTTTTTTTGCCAAAACCCCAAATCTATGATAATATAGGACAGATTTGCACAAGAACAAGGAGAGAAAAGATGGCTAAAAGTATAATCGTTGTCTGTCACAACGTCGAATGTCTCAAAGCCTTCTTTATTTTGATTTTTATAAATAAATACAATTACTTGAGTTCTTGAGTTTAAAATTTTTACTTCTTCAAACCAAGATCTGAAATCTGAGATCTGAGAATTTCTACGGCCTTCTCCATCTGGTTATCTGCCTTAGGGTTCTTCTCATCATAAACAAACTTTACTTCTACGTCTGGCATTAGACCCTCTTTATGAATATTCTTCCCAGATGGCAAAAGCCACTCGGCAATAGTGACATGGAGCGAGGACCCGTCTCCTATCTCTTGAGCTTCTTGCACTGTCCCTTTGCCAAAACTCTTCTCCCCTACCAATTTAGTTCCAATTCTCTCGCGCAGTGCACCTGCCAAAATCTCCGAAGCCGAAGCAGAACCTCTGTTGATTAAAACGACTAGTGGCATACCAATAAGTTTTCCTCGCCTATCAACAGATAACACTTCTGTTCTGTTTCTATCTCTTTGTTTTACTATTACCCCATCGGCAATAAACTCACTACCCAGGTCAACCGCTCGCTGCAAATAGCCACCAGGGTTATTTCTAAGATCCAAAATTACTCCAGTTGCTTTTTTGCTTACGATTTCTTTTACAAAACCTTCCCACTCTGGCAAAGTTTTTTCCCCAAATTTATTTACTCTTATTACCGCAACTTTATTATTATCGACCCACTCCAGCTCGGTCGAGGGCACATTTATTATGTCTCGGACCAAAACCACTTCCCTGCTCTCCTTGTCCCCTTCTCTAAACATAGTTAGCTTTACTTCTGTTCCCTTTTCTCCGCGGATCAAATCAACTGCCTCTTGAATATTTATTCCTGTCGTATCTTTATCTACTTTATTTTTTTCATCAACAATCTTTAAGATCAAATCCCCTGCTCTAATACCAGCTCTCATAGCCGGACTATCTTTTATTGGACTCATCACTGCCAGAGTCTTTTCTACAAACCCAAGCTGAATTCCTACTCCACCAAACTCACCTTTTAGATCCTCTTTGGATCTTTGGTTTTCTGTTGGTGGAAAAAAGGCGGTATACGGGTCTCCCAAGGCTGCTGTCATACCCTCTGCTGCCCCGTACATTAACTTCTTAGCATCTATTTCCTCTGGTTTAAGATAATCTTTTTTAATTCGACCCAAAACCTCGTTCATTACCTCTGTTCTAACCTCTGTAAGTTGCTCCCCCTTACCCATACTCGCAGTAAGAGAATATCTGGTTCCTATATAAAAGGAAAGTCCACAAGAAACAACAAACAACAAAGCACCACGAACAAATTTTAAGTTCATCTTAAGCAAAATGTAAATACTAAAAAGTCTTACGCCTTGTCTGTGAAAGGAAGAAGGGCTATGTGTCTGGCTTGCTTTATAGATCTGGCCATACGAAGTTGGTGTTTTTCACAAACTCCAGTGGTCCAACGAACTACAATTCTTTTCTTAGGCGAAATACCTACAGATAAAGATTCCAAGTCAGAATACTTAGGTTCCAATCTTTTAACACAAAAAGGGCAGGGTTTTTTGGACTTTCTATTTTTTTTCTTTTGAATCATGTTGTTTTGTTTTCGATCCGCTTATCGCGAATGCTTTTATTAAAATGGGATTTCGTCATCGGTGCCACTAGTTACGGCAGTTTTCTCGTCTGCGGTAAACACTTCTTCGGCAGGTGAACTAATACTTGGAGCACTGTTATTATTATCGACGGCAGAAGTGTAGGAGGCATCGTAGTTACCACCACTAGAATAATTGCTATTCTTGGGCGCGTCCAAGGCCATCATCTCCTCTATGACAATTTCGGTAACTTGTTTATCACTTCCGTCTTGAGTTTTCCATTGTCTGGTCTGCAAACGACCCTCTACAAACACTTTGCGGCCTTTTTGTAATAATTGACTACAAATTTCACCTAGTTTTCCCCAAGCAACAATCCGGTGAAATTCTGCACCTTCTTGTTTTTGACCAGAGGAATCGGTCCACTCACGATTGGTAGCCATACCAAAAGTGCAAACCGCACTACCAGTAGGTGTATATTTAAGTTCTGGGTCGCGGGTAAGGTTTCCAATTAAGGTAACTCTGTTTAAACTTCTTGTACTCATATGTGTTTATTAAATCCTAACAATTAGAAATCTTAACATTTTGTCATCCATCTGCAAGTCTTTCTCTAAAAGTTTTACAGACGAAGGGGTGCCTTCGATAACTAGTTTTAAGTAATAGCCACGAGTTTGTTTTTTGATCTCGTAAGCCATTGTTTTTGTCCCCCACTTATCTGTTTCTACCACCTTTAGAGCATGCTTTTTGCACTTTTCGTTGATTTGCTTTTCAGCTCCAACTTCGTTTTCGGTTGTAGGATAAATGACAACAAGCTCGTATTTATTTACTGAGCTCATGGACTGTGTTACCTCTTTTTTGGAGGTCTTTGTTTCGGTTGTCTTTTTAGCCATATTATAATAATTTATATTTACCTATTGTACACCAGCTACACACGCACCGCCAGCCTCAATCCAAACCCCAATGGAAGCTCAATCCAGACTAAATACAAGCTCAAATCACTCCAAATCAGCTTGAAACTCGCCTTAGCCAGCCTCAATCCAGCCTCACCCCCTTGCAAAAGACCTATAACTGTGATATAGTTACGAGTAAGAATCCAAAATCTGTTCGTTTACAAGGAGAGCAAAAATGAAACCTCAACCCAGCCCCTACTATGTTTTGGGTCTCGTCATCCTGTTCTTGATACTAGCTGTAACCGTCAGTATTGAGGCAGCTTTCGCCGTGGTAGTGGGCATTTTATTTATCGTCATTGCCATCAAACTCAGATCAATGTCCCGTGAAGATTGGGAAAAATGGAAAAAGGGAGAAGAGTAAAGTCACAGCATCGGAAAACTGACCTCAAAAGAGGTCAGTTTTTATTTGTCGTGATAGAATATAGGACAAACAATCTTTTCGGAGGCACCTTGAACAAAACATTGGTTTTAAACTGGGCTACATCTATAACTGTCATTCTTGGCCTACTCGGCTACTTCTGTAGCCTGCTTTGGCTCAATAGCGAACTTGCGGCAATTCTCTCTATCCTCGCTATGGTTTGCTTGCTCATCCCTCAGTACTTTTATTTAAACAACATGCCATTGCTGGACAACATCCTCTTTACTGCAACCTTCTGGATCTCGGTTGCAGCAATTGTCATTCTGGCTCTACTCTTTAACGGCCAACTTTTCGAAATCGATTTGGTCAATAAAATAATCTGCCATTTCACCTGCCCGAGATAGGAGAATAACATGCCATATGCAATAGCGTTTGCTCTTATTTGGATATTTAGTTTTGCCAGCATCTTGTTTTCAGCATTAAGTCAAAACCTGATGTGGACAATAGGCACTGGCTTCATCTTTATTGGTTTCAGTATCATTTTTAGCAGACTACTTAACATTGAAATCAAGTAACATGTCCGCCACCTAAAATTTAGGTGGCTTTTTTTACTAGCTGCCAATCATAAACTCAACGACATCCCCATCCTTCATCTCGTATTCCTTCCCCTCCATTCTCACTTTTCCTTTTTCCGCTGCCACTTTCCACCCATTGCTTGCTACAAATTCACCATAATCACATACTTTGGCTTTTATAAATTTCTTTTCAAAATCTGTGTGAATTACTCCTGCCGCCTGCGGCGCTTTGGTGCCTGCTCTTATGGTCCAAGCTTTTGTTTCCATCTCCCCTGTTGTCAAAAAACTAATAAGACCAAGAGTCTTATACGCATCTTTTATCAATCGATTTAATCCAGACTCTTTTATTCCCATCTCATCCATAAACATTTTTCCATCCGCCTCCGACAAACTGGCAATCTCTGACTCAATCTTGGCACTAATGACCAGCTCGTCTCCGTTTTGTTTTAATCTCGGATCACTCTCTCCCACATTAAAAACCCTAATTTCTGGTTTAGCGGTCAAAAGACACAAATCTTTTACCAAATCAGATTCCTCACCTCCAACGAGACTCCTTGCAGGCATATTTTTATTTAGTCCCTCCCATAATTTCTCCACCACTCCCCTCTTCTTCTCCCCTTCGAGTTTTAGAGTTTTTGAATTTTTGAGTTTTTCAACAGTCTCCAAGTCTTTCAAAATCAACTCCGTTTCTATAACTTCATAGTCACTTTTCGGGTCCACACTCCCCTCTTTTACAATTTCGCTATCGCTAAAATCTCGTAAAACTTGCAAAATCACATCGACCTCTCGAATATGAGTCAAAAATTTATTTCCCAAACCAGCTCCAGTTGCAGCCCCAGCTACCAACCCTGCGATATCCACAAACTCGACAGTAGCAGGAACCACTTTCTGACTATTAGAAATTTGCGACAAAACTTTAAGTCGTACGTCAGGTACTTCTACGATACCAACATTGGGTTCTATGGTCGCAAACGGGTAATTTGCCACCAAAGCCTGCTGACGCTTAAGAAGTGCGTTAAAAAGCGTCGACTTCCCGACGTTTGGCAACCCAACTATCCCTACTTTCAGTGACATATCCCACCTTTTGACTAAACTCCGGTAAGTTTCCGAACACACTAACCTCCCCGGAATCATTAATAATAACTTTCTCGATTATATCGTGAACCAACCTCTTCTTGTCCTCAATTCCTAATTCTGCCAAAACTTCCTTCGCATAAGTACATAACCGGCTGATCTCATCACCATTCAACACTCTGTCAGTTTTAATCCCCGTGTTTATTTCTTTAAGCTTAGCTTGAAACGACACTCTCTTTTGTTTTAGTTCTCCTGCTAATAAGGAAAACTGTTCGAAGTCCAATGACCCGGAACCATACGCTTTTGCAAACCTCATCTCTTCTATCCTAATACCTTCAATTTTAGATTCAATGCTTGCCGCCTCGCTTCCCAAACCATCAGCCTTGTGTTTGTTTGCTTCAACCCACCTTATTGCCTGGGTCTTTAGAGCAACAGGATCGCTTAGAAAGCCTTTTAGCTCACTCCAAAGCATTCCGTCAAGCAACACCGCATTCACACCAGGGACCCTACATTTTGACTCCAACGGGTATTTATATATTCTCTGTGCACAACGATAATAATGATGTCCGTTATTGCTGTTACAGCCATCCCCTATTCTCTTTGCCCCACATGCACAGTAGACCAATCCAGACAAAAGATAATCGTGTTTCCGATTCTTAGAGGCAAACTTCAAATTATTGGTTAACACACTTTGCACCTTTTGGAACAACCACTCGTCTTCAATTATCTTCGGAACCTCGAAAGGAATCCATTCTTCTCTAGGTCGTACTCTACGACTAGTTCTCTTCACTTTTTTATATATTCCCTTATTCTTCGGATTCCTAGCCACAATCGCCTCGAGCTTGTTGTAATAAACAAATCCGGTCACATATGTTTCGTTCCTTAGTAATCTGCACAAAGGACCACTTGTCCATATTTTTTGTTTGGCTCTTTTTGGAAGAATCTCCATCTCAAATAATTTTTTTCGTACTTCACGCAAGGAAATCTGTTCAATCCCCACCCACTTGTAGATCATCTTTACAACCTCAGCTTCTTCATCATTTATGACGATTTTCGCTACCGTACTTGATGTTTTTGGAATATATGTATATCCATACGGGGCCTGCCCGTTTATTAATATTCCATGATTAGCTTTGTAGAGTTTTCCTCTCCTAAACCTTTCAGCAATTTTCACCCTCTCATATTCATGGAAAACTCCTTGCATCGCCTGCATTACCTTCCCCTCTGGAGTTGTGGCTTCAACATCTTTTAGAGTCACAAACTTAATACCCTTATTATTTATTTCTTCGATAATAATTTCTTGATATGCAAATACTCTCGAGAGTCTTCCCCGATCGTATACATACAAAACATCAAACCTCCCTTCTCTAACCGCATCTCTCATCTTATCTAGTCCCGGTCTTTGTAATACTTCACCGGTCCAGCCATCATCGACATAGATATTTTCTTGATTTATGAAATTCCCATCCAAACGAATTCTTTCTTGAATCTCCGAAATCTGGGACTCAATCGTCCCCTGATCCTCTTGATTTGAGGTTGAGACTCTTGCGTATAGTCCAGAATTAAGCCCAAAAACAGTAATCATTGCCTATTCTCTTTCCTTCTCAATAATTGAATAAATTTCCCCCTGTTTATTCTCCATGAGTTTCCGAATTTTATCGCCGACATTTTCCCTGTCCGACACATTCTGTAAACCGTTATTAGCTTCACTTTCATTTTTTTCGCAACTTCTTCTGGTGTTAGATATTGCTCTATTTCTTCCATATTTACTACTGTACTCTGATGTACTTATACTATCAATCGCCATATTGCTGGTTGCCAACTCGAAGATCCGATTAAACGCGTTATTGAGGCACTGTTCGTTTTCCGGTTTCTCATAAATAAACTCAAGCTTTATGGAAGCGATCTGTTTCATCTAGACAAAATCTGCTTCCTTACTAATTCCCAACCTTCGTTACTTGGTTGAATAAATTCCATATCATCAGCTGTCATAGCTCCAAAACGACCACTCTTCTCCAGTTCCAAGTACCTATCACAAGGTCTTAAAGAAGAAAAATCACCATTAAATGAAACTAAAGTGTTTTTACTGTTGTAGCTACGATTTTGTTGCACTGATGCAATTTGTTTTTGCACTACTACATTTTCTCTTTGCAAATTTGCATTACTTACTCTCCCTGACGATTCACCCAAAAATATTTGCTCAGCAGTTAAATCTGCATTACCTGAAAAATCCGAAACGACAAACAACCCAACATTGTTAACTTTGATCAGATTCTTCGATATTAATAATTCCCTCACCCTCGAAACTTTCGATACACTCCATCCCAGCAGCGTAGCAATATCGACATTCTGGGCTTCAAAGGTCAAGTATGTCTCCGTATGTCTTGAATCCCAATCACTGAGATCACGAAATATCTCCAACAATCTAAATTCTCTATCACTAAGTCTTTGTTCTTTAGCTCGGAGATGTCTATCCCTGGAAACATACAGCTTCCCCCTTAATCTTCTTCTGAGCTTATCGGTTCCTCTTAGACTCATTCTACTTTTCTGTAAATGCTTCGTAAGCGAATAGCAAATCCTTCCTTGTTGAGTAATATCCATCATTCCATCCCCCATCAAGATAGGACACCTTCAAAAGCACATAAAACTCGTTTGAAATTAGCTTCAATCTTCTTGTAAATTTGTTCTTTGACTTTGTTTGGATCCTCTTAACCACTCGTCCTGAAAACGAGTTATTTTCGTAAATAACTAGGAGGTATTTCTTTGGAGGGTTGGACTGACTCTTTTTCATATTCATTATTTTGAAAATTTTTAGTTTTTGGAATATATTCTTGTCTTAATCGCCTTCATCTGGTTAAAGAATGCTAATGGGTCAACTCGAACTTCTCCGGACCAATAAGAACTCACAGACACCATAAGCTCGGGAGATTTTTTGAAACAAAAAATAACCCTCATGGGGTTAGTGTTATCTACCTTTTCGACCCTCTGGAACAATGAAAGCGCTGTAGCCAATGAAAGGTCGGAGGTTTCGTAATATTCATCATTTGTGTTCATAAGAACACAATAGCTGAACACCTAAGGGTTCATAATGAAGACTTATAAAACTCTAAACCACCCCACTCAGTTTCGTTCGATACTGCTTCACGGCTTCCTTAACACATTCTCTACTTGTAAACTCCTCAAGATCTGCTATCTTCTGGAGACTCACACCAGCTTCATTCATCCAATACCACTTACGGTCTCTTTCAATATTAGATATCGTATCCAGAGATGTCATTCTGGGCACATCCTCGTAAACGCTAAGTAATCCGTCATTAGGATCTACTTTTTTGCTAGGATTCTTAAAATAATACTTGGATATAAAATCATAAACCTGAATAACTTTAGCCTTTGTTGTCTCCGGATTTATCATAATTGCAGTGAATTTCCGATTTTCATACAGGGGATCATCGCACATCTCCCTAATCTGTTTAGTATCCAGCTCCACGAACTGAGTTGAAAGAAAATCGTACTCGCTAATGCTCCCTACGAGTATGGCAGCCAAAATTACAGGTAAGAATGTCGGGCTTTTTCCATATTTTTTGAGTAGACTCTCAGCAAATACAAAACCAGAAGTCAAAGTCTTATCAATACTTACCGGATATTTTCCGATCAACTCACTGTAAACTTTGATATCGTTCCAAATATCGATAATTCTCAAATTACCGATCAAATAATGCTTAGCTGTTTCGTCAAGATGTTTTATTCCATATTTGGGAGGTATGTAGGGAGGCACGACTCCAAGCTGTCCGCGTATCTCTTGTATATCCTTCAAGAAGTCGCTTCGATCAACCAACATTGCCACTAAAAGATAATCTTTGCGATCTGTCATTTGAATCCCAATCTTAGGCTCAATATTCATTGTAATATCAGCCTAGATTATATCAAGCCATTCCCTCTTTTTATCGTGTCAATAAACTCACTAATTGTGCCTTTTTATCGTGTAGTAAAACTCATAATCAAAATACACCTTTTTATAGTGGCGGAAAACTAACAGAAATGCTTTCAAAAATGTTCTCTTTTATAGCACCGAAAAACTACCACATCACAACCATTTTTTTGTAGTGTCCAAAAACTCCACATACAATGTTCTTTTTACTAGCACGGAAAATGTCTCCTCCCTAGCACGGAAGCATTCCTACCCCAACAATTCACTCACCGAGACCTTTAATGCTCTTGCTAGCTTGTGGATATTGTCTATAGACACATTCTGTTCCCCACGCTCAATCGAACCAACATAAGTTCTGTGTATTCCGGCGCGGAAACCCAACTCCTCCTGAGAGATATTCTGTTGCTTCCTGACTTTCCTGATTTTATTACCAAGTTTCCGTCTTGTAGGAGTGGCTGATGACATCTACACAACACTAGATGACAATAGCTCTCAACTCTACAGACAATAACTAGCATTCTGTACCTAAAAGTATATAATTTCCAATAGTCATCAAAATGAATATGAATAAAATAGACCAGTCGATTCTCACCTTGACAGGATTTACACTCAATGCCCTCCTAGATAAAGAGTACTGGAAACTATTTGGATATAAATCAAGACCCAAAAGAGGAAAACTATTCAAAAAGTTTATTGAAAAATCTAAGCTTGTCAAGGAGGAGTTCATTGAAAAAGAGCTATTACTGCTCTCCTTCATTGATGTTATTGAAGCAATAAAGTCCAGTCACTTATCTGAGGAGGAAAAAGTCATCTATCTGACCGGAATTTTATCCGAGTTATTTACCCCACTCAGAGAAAGTGGTTTCTTTGAAGGTGACGATGATTACATTAAATTCATAAAAATAGGAATCGCTGATTATAAAGAACATGACATATTAGCAACCTTCCCAGAAAGAGCAAAGAAGTCATTAGATCAAAACCAAATGAAAAGTATATATTCCGGAGTACTAATGCTTATCGCTCTGAGTCCAAACCAACTTATAAATGGGTTTACTTTGGACCGTAAAAAGCTTCAGCACTATCTATCCAAGATAGATCCGGCTGAAAAGTTAACATTCCATCTAGCATCAAACAAAATACCGATTTACACAAAAGCAGCATCTCAAATCATCAATTCTTGATAACAATAAAACAAAATGAAGTCTATAAATAATCCTCTCAAGTTCCCAATTGCTTTTGCTTGTTTATCAGCCATAATTTACTTTGGAATCAAAATATACAAAGAAATCAAACCATTAAGCGCAGAGGAGAAAAAGATGGAATGTCTGAGACTAGGGAGCGATGCGAGGGCAAGATACTGCCTACAAAGGTTAGAATAAAAAGTATATGAAAATGAAAATAGCCTCACATGATATTCAGTGATCTCCATATCACTAAAAATACAAAGATTGAGATTCTTCCTACTGACAAGTTCGATCAACAGTTTGATGTATTAGAGAAGGGAGACCGAATTGTAATTGTGCTTCGCCCTATTCACTCACCTTTCGCTGTTAGTAGAATTATGTCTGATTTTATAAAGGAGTTTCAGTTCGACTGCCAATACAACAAACTTAATCCAGCAAACAGTCTAATCAAAACCATTAACGATTGGAACATGTCCTTATTGTGTCCTCCTGCGGACCCTGATATGCGACCAAATTGTGCGGCGATGATTCTAGCAATCTACATTGACCCAAAAAATACTATGACCTTCGCACAGGTAGGTTCAATAACAATGAAGCAGAGAGTAAATGGTAAATATATCGAAATAAGTGAGAACCACACTTTCGACAATCCAATCGAATTTAATAATTTACTCGAATCCGAGTTCTATGAAGAAGTCAGCCAAAGTGAAACAATCAAAATTTTAAATAATTTGGCTATAAAGGAAAATGTCCTCAAAGGTGACATAACTACACCGGAGAAACTTCAGAATGGTATCCCCTCTCGTTTCATTGGTCACCCCAGCTGGAACGGACTAGGGGGAAAATATGGAGAAACATATATCAACACCACACCATCTGTACACACAACTACTTTGGTTTAGTAAGCGTGTAAAATTATCGAATCGATTATTCAGACAGATCGTCGCTCAATTTCCACTCTCTATTAAATCGATACATGGCATAGATCATTGGAAAAGAGTTGAATCGATAGGTTTAGGATTATCCAAAATGACCGGAGCAGATCCCAAAGTGATTGTCCATTTTGCTTATCTTCACGATTCGAGAAGATTTGATGAATACGACGATCCCCTGCACGGGCAAAGAGCATCACAATTTATCGATAAATTACTAAAAACAAAGTCTTTAGATTTATCGCCAACCCAAATCAAACAACTCCAGACAGCTTGTAGATCACATTCGGACCACCGGTTTACTACTAACGATATAACCATTGCCACTTGTCTGGACGCGGACAGGCTGGATTTAGTACGACTTGGAATACAACCAAAAGCGGATTTCATTCATACAAATCCAGCAAAATCCTACATGAAGAATTAAGCAGAAAAAGCTTCCCTATTTCTTGATCTTCGTTACCTCGCTCGTTAACTCAATACTCCAGTAAGTTTCATCTGTATCCATACACTTATTCACCTTTTTGTCTTTTTCTAACTCACAATCGTCAAATTCAACCTGTTTACCACTTGGTAGCATAAACCCGTCAACAAGAGTATATGAATATGACCCATTATCATCAGAATATGTCTCTGTTCGAATATCAATTTGTACCTTTTGACAATTAGTCCCAGCCTCATTACGACAGACATAAGCATGGTGAATATAATCGAACGAATAAACATTATACAAATAGATTCCAAACAATATCCAACCAGCAATCGAAGCGTATATTTTTATATCGGAGTTAATTATTTTATTTTCACCACCTTCTTTTGTCTCATTAGACAAAATAATAAGCATCATGTTATATAGCAGTTCCAATATTTCCCCAGGTAAAAGTAGTATTTTTTCGATCAAAAACAGAGGTTCTCTCATATTTAAATTATCCCACATTTATCTCACCGCGATCCTTTTTTTTAGTCTCCTTGCCTGAACCGGGTTAATGAATGAAGTATGAATGACCCTACCGGAAGTTGAAAGATCACTGACTGCCTTATTCCGAAAGTCACTTAGATATATTTCAATTTTTTTCTTTGGAACAGAGACCTTGCTATTTACCATCGTTCCCGTTACGGTTTGAGGGTGATTATTGGTCATAACCTTAACCTTTTTCGATCTCGTTCTATAACCAAACATTTGGATAATATTAACAACTTCTTGGCAATATTGATGCACATTTTTTCCCGAAAAAGTGATATCGTCCACCCAGAGTGACAATCTATTCCCCACCCGAATTATTGATCGAATTTTTCCACAAAGTGGAATTAATAAAATATTTACCAAATCTCCGCTAGTGACCCCACCTTGAGGTAAAGACCTCCGATAGGTAGTTAGTTTAGTTAGAATACTAGAGACCTCTTTTGAGTAACCAAAATCATTCCTAAATAAATCAAAAACTGTTTTAAAAGAAATGCTGGGAAAACAGTCCCGAAGGTCGATAGTAACAACTTCAGGTTGGCGCAGGTGGATTTTGGCGTTTTCCTTAATACTCATTCCTTTTCTACCTCCTAATATTTCAGCCGGTAGAGGTACAAGTGATAGTATCTTTTTTGATATTTTTTTCTGAATAGCTTTCAGTGCCTCACTAGGATTTGAAATCTTTCGTTTTTTTGCACCCTTGGTCTGGATGTATGGATGATAATGCTCCACTGCGGTTTCCGAAAAATCTAGCAATACTTCCGGCGGTATACCAAGTACAATCGACAATCGCTTTAGTGTAAAAATTCTCTCAGAATTAAACTTATTTAGAAGTATTGTTTTTTTCACGATTTTACTTGGCTAGAAGACAATCGTGTTAACAGAATCAGCCCCAACTCCCTAGCAATGTCTGTATTTTTGGGAGACACGGAATCAGCGATCAGTAGCTCCACCAGTTTCTTTGACAGACCTAGCTCACGGCAAATACCCTCAAATCTGACCTTTGACAGTTTCCTATCACCTGTTTCGTACCGGGAAATAATACTTTTGCTAATATGCAACCTATCCGCCAACCCATCCTGAGATAATCCCATGGCAGCACGAACTAACGACAGTAGATGACCCATTGTGTATTTCATTTTTTTATTCTGTTACCTGACTTCTCTGTAGAAAGCACCATCGATGCTCTCTAAAGAGAAGTCTGGATGACGACTATCTCTTTAAAATTTCAAGTATCAGACTTGAAACTCGACCTACCTGGATCTTAGCCTTCTTCACATCTTTAGTATCAAGAAAGTGAGAAAGGCGGTTGATCTGTTTCTCGAGATTACTCCTCTCGTCAAAACTCAACTTCCCGCTCTTTTCGAGGGTGTGGACAATTTGTAACAACGAACAAAAATATGATTTAGTCATATCTTTTCCTTTCTAAACTCCTGGAGAGCACTAAAAGTGGCTCCGCAGTTGCTGCGGCAGAGGAGCTGTACATGGTGAAGTTGAGTATTCCAGACTTTCTTAGCGTTGCTGCAAATTAAGTGATAAAGAAGTGATGAGCAAACCCAGCGAGTCCCAGTAATCCTTAGCAGTATAGGCGAAGGTTCATGGGCCAGGAGAGTGGGCAAATGAAATGATTCATTTGCGAAACCAAAAAGGTTCCAGTAAAGAGCTATTAAGCCGATTGTCTATTCAGTCTCTGACGAAGCGAAATTTCCACACTTATAAAAGAGCTCATCTTTCGATGCCACAATCAGATTATCAAATTTTACCGGACTTGTCAACATCTGTTGCCAAGATATCTATACCTATTTCTTCTTTACGATTGGAAGTGGCACATACCCTATCCCCATAGGAACAAAGTTTATTTCTTTCCCGGACCCCCGAGATGTTTTAATCATTTCCTGTTGAGGAATAAGAGCAAGTTGGCGATAATTACCTTCATAGTGACAAGGCACATCAATACCGGGATCCCTTAAAAACACTCTGGAAATGGCAAATTCACCATTGATATCTTGTCCGGGATGAAAAAGTATCCAGATTTCTCTTACACTGGTTTTAGTCTCTTTCAAGCCATTAATAAGATCGATTAATCTCGCCTCTCCCTGCTTGTGGACATAACAAAGAAGCAATGTAAACGGGTTGTATGCTTTACCCCCAAGCTTTTCCTTTATGTGATCAACCAAATCCAACTTGCAATGTTCATCATAATCACAGACTTCGATTTCCAATATTTCCCTCTTAACCCCCTTTTCGTCTTGGAATGGTGGCAATATAGAAATAGAAAATATATCGGGAGCCTCATTCTTAACTGGATTTTCTCTTAACCAATATTGGTGGTTCGTTATTTGAGAGTATCCGAGCAGAAAAACCGCAGCTGACCACGCCTCTCTTACTGGCTTATGAGCATCTTCCCTTATTGCAGCAACCTTTCCATCTCGATTCACTACAGTCTTCATCCGGCTAATTGCCCTTGATGGGCTAATAAATATTTTTATGTTGTCCAATTCTGGAGAATAAACTGCTCCCATATCTACCGCTGTAATTTATGAGTTCCTATGTATTCCGGCATCAACTCAGCCAATCTATTTCCATAACACTTTTCAATTGGATTTCCAGCCTGAAAAATAAAATGATCCTCCGTCTTTGTTCCATTCTGCTTGGTGTAGCGGAGACCAACTACAATGCTACCAGGCAAGGTTGTGGGGTAGGAAATAGTGATTTTTGGGTCTGCTCCGTCGTCCTGTCGGATTCTAATACCATAGTTACCCAGAATACCGAGTATTTGATTATGAAAATTTGTCCTCAAGACCGATTCACCGGAATTAATTCTGTCCAATACTTTCTTGAGGTCTTCGTAGGATTGATCCATATGTGTCTCAATCTATACCGCTAAGCTCCCCGGGTCAATACTCATCTCCGGGTATATGGGTTTTGCAACGGACGACACAATTTGTCCAAGATGATTCCGAATGATAATATCTCTCTCTTTTCGTGGTTTAGGAAGTACAAAATTAAACTGGAACTCTAAAAGTGGCATAGCTCCCTGCCCATTCCTACTTTCAGTGACATGTGGCAATTTTAGCATCTTAAGTTATATTGAAGTTATGCCGCAAGCACCAGAAAATTTAGGAGACACTCAACCAACAAAGATTGTACCAAGAAGTGATACTCCACAAACACTTGAGCAACTGGCAGAAACTCAACCAGTAAGAGTAGTTCGCTCAGAAAATGCGCAAACAGAACCGGAGATTATAACCCTAGAACGACTATCAAGAAAAAGCCTTGAATTTCTCGATAGACTTGCAATAAAACTTGTTGAAGGCGAAAGTGGTGAATCAAAAGGCTATTTAAAACAAACTTTTCTCGACTTTGTCGGTATTCCTACTGTACTATCTGCAGGTGATGTTATGGGTTTTTTAAGAGGTTATCTCAATGTTCGCAAGGGTAAAACCGTTAGAGGAGCTGCAGAGATACTAACCGCCATCGCTCACGGCATCCTCACAGGTCCCGCTCACAAGCTAATTGATATTATCGATAAATATTTAGAACAAAATAGCAAATAAAATGGATACTAAAAAGTCTGCCTTAAACCTCTACAACCTTCTAAACAAACTGCCATACATGACGATTGGTCAAAAAATAATTGCCATCACTCTTTACCTTTATGCCGACAAAAAAACCAAGCAAGAAATATTCTCCTTTTACAGTGACCAACTAAACAAGCTAAAGAATAAGCCCTCATTTAAGAGGGCTAAAAATCATTTACAAAAGTAAGCAAGTGCTCCAAGTAGCTCAGAGCGAACCAGCTCAACCAAGTAGTTATCTGTTTTACTTCCAATAATAACCATTCTCACAGTCCAAACTCCTTGCCCACCAGAAAGATCCTCAAGCTCAAAGCGAAGAGCTCTCTTCCTCACAGCAGTAAAATTAAAGCAAATTTTTTTACATTTGCAGTCTATCTTTTCATATAGGCTCTGATAGTCATAATAAAACCATTGCCATTCCTCTTCATCCGGAAACTTTATAGATATCCTATTTGCATAAATATTCACACAAACGCCCGCTGAGTCACCTATACCAAACAAATCAATAAACTCACTAGGTTGTCCCACGAGAAACTTCATTACACAGTCCATAAACCACCTTTTTTAAAGAATTTTCCTCTATTTTACTACACTCTAGGTTATTTGGCTGTCTTCTCTATTGATTTAATAGCTTCCTGAACCGTAGTCATAAACTGGGCCGGGAAAATAATCGTTGAATTCTTCTCCACTGATATCTCTGCCATAGTCTGCAAGGTTCTAAGCTGTAAGGCTACCGGATGACTGCTTATTACATCCGCAGCTTCAGCAAGTTTCTGTGCCGATTGGTACTCACCCTCAGCAGCCACTACCTTGGCTCGTCGCTCGCGCTCTGCCTCAGCTTCTTTAGCCATCGCTCTCTGCATATTATCTGGCAAAGCAATGTCTTTTATTTCTACAACTGTTACTTGCACACCCCAAGGCTCGGTGTGTGTATCAATCACTTTTTGAATATGTTGATTAATTTTGGTTGTCTGAGACAAAAGCTCATCCAAAGTAAACTGACCAACTACATTACGAACTGTGGTTTGTGAAATCTGATTAACTGCCGAATAAACATCATCGATTGCCACGACGGCCTTCTCTGGATTAACAATGTGGTAATAAGCCACAGCAGCAATATCTATAGAAACATTGTCTTTGGTAATAATTTTTTGGGAAGGGATACCCATGGTAATGGTTCTAAGTGCCACTTTGCGCATCTGCTCCAAAAAAGGAACCAAAATAATTAGACCAGGTCCACGCACACCTACAAACCGACCCAAGAAAAATACCACACCCCTCTCATACTCTTGTACTACTTTAAGACTTGCAAACAAAACTATTAAGACCAAGAAAATTATTGGAAAGCTCATAATGAAAGTATACATCTTTTGTATTTAAACCACAAAAAACCGAGCCATTTAAGACTCGGATACACCCCCTACTTCAAGATACTTTTAAGCCATAATCGTGCATACTGGGTTTTAAAATCTAAAAGCTCCATCTTAAAAAACTGATCGAAGCTAACAATATGGACTCGGATATCTTCTCCCTCTTTAGCAACACCAGTTAAGCTACCGTCCAGCACCGTACTCTTACTAAGGTCAACGCTTATAGCAAAAAAATGCAACAGCTCATCAGTGCCACCTGGGGATAGATACCCACTCTCAACCAGATTAAAACCAGTAAAAAATGCACCAATCTCTTGTCGCAACTCATGCCTTGCCACCGTATACGGATTTTCATCCGCTTCCATTGAGCCAGCTGGAATTTCCATTATTACTTCTCCGATTGGCACCCGTAACTGCTCAACCAATACTACTTTTTTTGCATTAAGATCGTAAACAAGCATAGCAACAGACGGCTTACGTCGCATTATCAGCCAT
>MFAQ01000042.1:5079-5339 GCA_001776275.1 Candidatus Collierbacteria bacterium RIFOXYD1_FULL_40_9 | reverse complement strand
ATCAGAACAATTTTAAAATTTTTGCTGAATCCGAAGATCTGGGAATTATTATTGGAAAGGGTGGTCAAACTATTAAAGCAATTCAAACTCTCGTTCGTGTACGCGGACGGCTTGAAAATAAAAACGTAAATGTCTTCGTTGAAGAGAAAAAATAACTCTTCAATTGAAAGGATTGGGTCTATCTTTTGGTGTGGAAGGTGTAAGGTTTGTAAATACCGGTTTTTTGAGGCTTTGCATTTTTGCTAAAACTAACTTTTGAT
>MFAQ01000042.1:1701-4548 GCA_001776275.1 Candidatus Collierbacteria bacterium RIFOXYD1_FULL_40_9 | reverse complement strand
GATTAAAAACATCCCCATCCTCTATTCTTGTTTCCAAAATCTTCAAAAGAATTTCATGGTCAATACTCGCAAAAAACTTTCGTATATCACATTTAAGTACCCAACATGTTCTCGTATAATTTTTACTTACTTTCCTTGCAAATACATCAAACCTTTTAGTTGCTCTATGCGTTCCTTTATTATTCCGACATGAATACGAATCCGCGATAAATGTTGTATCAAAAAATGGATAGAGTTTTCTATAGATAGCATGATGAAGTAGTCTGTCTCGTACAGAGGCCTTATGTATATCTCGTCTCTTTGGGTCACTAATAACAAAATGTTCATATGTTCCGTGTTTATATGTCTTATTCTTCAAATCATTATGGAGATTTAAAATATGAGTCATTAGATATCTCTTGTATTCCATGACATCAGTTTTCTTTTTCTTTCCTCTTTCAAATTCCTGCCATGCACACAGCAAATTCTCGACAGAGATGATATCATCATACATATGAATACACTTTTTCATTCTTCACCAGAGTCTACCCCCCCCCCGAGCAGTTTTGCAAACCCAAAAAGCAAAACTGCTCCCAGTGTTAGAGAAAACAAAAGAAACGTATAAACTTTGGAATGAGTATCACTTAATACTTCCAAAAATCCATCGCTATTCTCTTGGTACAAAAATAGATACTCTTTTTATAGAACTGATTGAATCACTTGCTGTTGCAACATTTTTATCAAAAGAAGAAAAGTTGCCTTTTGTTCGTATAGCAATTCGAAAATTAGATACAATAAACATTCTCCTTTTAATTCTTTTTGAAACAAAATCACTTGATACGAAAAAATATATTTCTCTTTCTGAAAAAACTAATGAAATAGGTAAAATGTTAGGTGGCTGGAATGGGCAACTTACAAAACAACAAGCGGAAAAGAAAAACTAAATGCCAACATAAAATGTTGGCATTTAGAAATGAAGTGAGTTGCGGGGAAAGCAAACGCTCCGTTATCATTCCACTGATTGTCAGGATTATCGTAATTCGTGTCCACATACGAACCATCGTTCCGATTGGAATAGAGCACGTTCGGATTGCCATCAGAATTATATATCTTTCCACCAATACCACCTCTCGTCGAAATGTTTACAAATCTTCAAGATGAATTTTATTCGTGATCATAATCACCTAAAAAGATATACCAAGTA
Source organism: Candidatus Collierbacteria bacterium RIFOXYD1_FULL_40_9 (assembly GCA_001776275.1). Taxonomy (GTDB): domain Bacteria; phylum Patescibacteriota; class Microgenomatia; order UBA1400; family MFAQ01; genus MFAQ01. The sequence goes on along the minus strand of MFAQ01000042.1, from coordinate 3,365 downwards.
ACTTCATTTTTGAAGTGTCTGCATATGTTACGCTATATAAAATCTTAACCTCATATATTCTGAACGTATGGATACTGATTTCGATGATGCATAACCATAATCATGCATTCATTATCTACTTTCATTTTTTAGTATATAAAAAAACATGACCCCATACAATTACGTACGGGGCCAAGGACTAAGGTCAAAGGAGCTAAAAGTTACCAGTAACCAAAGTCAAAGTTCAAGCGGGGAAAGCAAACGCCCCGTGAGCACGCCACTGAATGACAGGAGAAGCGTAACGCGTGCCCACATACGAACCATCGCGCCGACTGGAACAGAGCACGCTCGGACTGCCATCAGAATCGATAATTGGTTCGTGCAATACAACGATGTACCACAAACCCATCTCCTCAAGCTCCGCGTTCGTGAACTTCTCACGGATGAGAAGTGTTAACTCCCCCTTGAGACCGTCGACCGATTGGTCACCGAACTCATGGCGAGCGAACGCTTTCACTTCGCCTGTTGACCGTTTGGCATCGGTCGCAAACTCAGTACCAAGCACAAGCGCGAGCTTGTATACTTTGTCGGCCTCCAAGCGGTGCTTAGAATCATATTCATGTTTAGAGAGAATATCCGCACCCCACTTCGATAGCTCGTGCCCACCGGACTTGAGCCGTTCCGGCCATTTGGAAGACTCAAGACCTACGCCGGCCACCGAAAAGTAGAGGCGCCCTTTTTCGAAAGCTAGTTTGGCTTTCAACTCTGGAGTGAACGCTTCGTAACGTTCAGCCAGAGTTTTCGACCGGGTCTGTTCGACGACAGCGTCGAGCTTGCCGAGGGCTTCTTCGAGCAACGTTGCCATCACAATGGCACGTGCTGGTTGTTGTTTGTTCATCGCATTGGCGGTACGCGTCCAAACATCGAGATGTTCGTCAGCAATGCTGACAGTTGCCAAAACAGCCGAGCCAAATTTACGAGAGTCAGTCATGATGTTTCCCTTTCTGGGGCATTGCTATGTGTTCGACACAAACGGTCTAATAGTCACAGCGATAAACATTCCCCACTTCGCTTTGAAAACTTCGCGGGGCAAGCAATCATGGAAATACTTATCGCTGTGACTACTTTTTAAAACGTTTTTCTTACAAACTATAAAAGTACAGAAATTACTGTACAATATAGCACATTTTGTGCTAAAAGTCAAGCAATTTTCGCCTTATTTAAAAGGGTTTTATAGCAAGAGTGGCCACTTCGTGGCCACTCTTGAATCTCTCTTAGGGTTCATTCCCAGCAGCTTGCTACAGGAATTGTGTCATCCTCGCGAATGCGGAGACCTGCCTCGCCGGCAAGGCGGGTCCAGTGTCTGTACCTGGATCCCAGGTCAAGCCTGGGATGACACAAGATACCCCACCTGCTTGCTGCGAGGTAGTTCATTTCGAAATTGCATTTCCTATTGGCTATACCCTAGTGGCTAAAGACTAACCCTGTACCTCCCCTCATTTTTTGCGAAGGCTTCTTTTGACGGGAATTTATAAACATAGCCATATTGTTTTGTAAGCTTTGACCCGTCCACTGCGATTGGATAAGAATATCCTCGCCAACTTCCAGGTGATGTAGGAATTTTCCCTCGTGTTGCATGCCAAAAGAAAAAGAATGCAAGGCGTGCCATCCATGGATAGATTGGA
>MFAQ01000042.1:0-1676 GCA_001776275.1 Candidatus Collierbacteria bacterium RIFOXYD1_FULL_40_9 | reverse complement strand
CCATATCTTTTCCAAAAACACAGTCCCCTGGCGGAGAAATATTAAATACTTCATAATTTCCTTCCAATTCATTAAAACTAAATAATGCCATAATATCTGTAACGTCATCCTCGTGAAGATATTGACGTAGCCAATTCTTGGTTACTGGTACATATGAAGTAAGAACCATAACCATGTTATTTACAAAACCACGCTTGAGACTTCCTGATAATGCAGACTGCAATCCGAAACGAATACGGTCATAACGCCCACGTGGGCCAGTGATAGCTGCGGGACGCACAACAAAAACTTGTCCATTCCAATTATTTTCTTTTGCTTTTTTATATCTCTCTTCTAAATGCTCCTCGCATATTCTTTTCTCTTCTGAATAAAGATACTCGGAGACCATAAAAGGCTCGGACTCTTTATAAAAATGGTCAACGGTATTTTCCGGAAAGGCACCATACGAAGCAACAGTTGAGAAATGAATTAATTTTTTAACTGATGGATTATTAAAAGCAAAATCAAAAATTTTATCAGACCCGTCTATATTCCATTTCCATTCTGTCTTTTCATTTCCATACATATGACGAATTTGCCATGCAGTATGAATAACAACATCTGGATTATAACTTTTAACTTCTTCTTCCCAATTATTGTCCGATGTGTTTGTTTTAATAAAAATAATTTTATGTTTATTAGGATTATTTTTAGTTAAATCTGTCTCCTCTTCTTTATCAAGAGTAATAATCTTTTCGACATCATCACGCTTAGCGAACTGGTCGCAAAGCATTGCCCCGACATATCCCGCTCCACCTGTAATAAAAAGTGTATGTTTCATAATATGATTTTAGCACAAAATTTTAAATTATGGAGTTAATAAACATTTAGTGTTGGTACCACTTCCAAAAGAGCAAGGGAGATCCTTGCTCTTTTTCGTATTTAGCACACAATTATGGAATGACATTCCATAATCACACAAAAAAAGTACTGTTTGTTATGCAAGAAGCAGATGATTCGTTGGGGGTTAACAAGACAAAATAAGCAACGATTTCGTTGTAAATTTTGCGGAGTGAGTGGTATTAAAAAGAGACATGATATAGCTATTAAAAACATTGAAGTTTTGTTTGAACGTTGGCTTTTACAAACAGAAACATTAGAAAGATTGGCAAAGCATCGTCACACAAAACCACAGGCACTCATTCAACTCTTCAAACAATTCTGGAACGAAAAGATTGAACCTCTTCCATATTGTGGTAATGGGTATTGCATCATAGTTGATGGTCTCTTTGTAGGAAAATCTCGTTGTATTCTAATTGCTATCGATAGTGATGGAATACCAATCACATGGTATGGGTGTACAAAAGAGAATACAACAACGTGGGAGTTCCTCTTTCAGCAAGTAAAGGAACAAGGAGTAACTACACCATCCTTAATCGTCTCAGATGGTCAAAAAGGCTTACTGAAAGCCATAGACGGAGTGTTTCCTAATATTCCACAACAACGGTGTATGACTCACGTTGTACGCTTAGCACACGCATGGCTTACAAGATTTCCTCAAACAACTGCAGGTAGAGAATTAAGAACAATTGTTGGTGCTTTGTATTCTGTTACAACACAAGAAGGTGTGGAAAATTGGAACAAGATATTTAATCACTGGTGTACGATACATCATGATTTTTTAAAAGAGAAAAGTA
>MFAQ01000041.1:82681-82820 GCA_001776275.1 Candidatus Collierbacteria bacterium RIFOXYD1_FULL_40_9 | reverse complement strand
AGGTGAGTTTGTTAAAATAACCTACCATAAGCAATTATGGTACGCGGGTGTCGTATATCGGTAATACCTCAGATTTCCAATCTGAAGAGAGGGGTTCGACTCCCCTCACCCGCTCCAAAAAATAAACCCGCCTACAATG
>MFAQ01000041.1:54056-82658 GCA_001776275.1 Candidatus Collierbacteria bacterium RIFOXYD1_FULL_40_9 | reverse complement strand
AGAGGCTAAAGAAGTATTGACGTTCTACTTCTGTCCATGTTTCGACGATGCTCGAGTTTCCCAGCATGATCTTACATTTCTGGTAGGGTGACTCGTGTTGGTCTGGGTAGTAGTTTTCGTTTTTCCTAAGTCCCAGATCTTTTAACTTATCAACGTATGTTTCCCAGTATTGATTAATTTCCAGATCGTCCGTTGTGGGAGTATATGTCTTGTACAGGTGAGCGTAATCGAAGCTCGCTCCCTGCTGACTGCGCCAGACTCCAGTGAAACCAACAGGGCTGTCGCTTTCTATTAACATAAAGTCTGTTACATTGTTAATCGTGTATGGAGTATAGGTGTATAGACCCTGATTTAGCTTTACCCAAATACTTCTATTTGTCATCTCAACTTCGATTTTAGGTAAATTGTATGTTTTAATAACGACTTCCTTACCCTCGAGAATTGTCGGGAAGAAGGGGTCTTCAAAAGATCCGTTACCTGGTCCAATTGAAGGAAGAAGTGTCGATGTTGGACTTGGTGTAGCAACATCTGGCAGAGTGGCGACTGTTGGCTCTAGTGTTGGTTTGCTTGTACTAGTTGAGAGCGTTGCGGTTGAGATTGCTGTATCCGATGATTGATTTGTACACGCCAACAGACAGACTGTAAGGAAAGTCAGTACAAAAGTGAGCTTTTTCATGTTCCTCCGATATAAAATGTCAAAATTGTCTTTCTCGTATTATAAGTCTTTTGGACTTACTTTGTCAAGCTTATTGGATAGACTAAAAACCTGGGAAGTAGTCAGTTTTTATCTTGTGTATACCGAGTGATCTGAGTATGGATTTGTAGTGTTTGACCATAGCGTCTGGTCCAGAAATAAAGTAGGTGTAGTTTTGGTAGTTTTTGATTTCTCTAATAGTGTCGGTAGTTATTTTTTGTCCCTTACTGCTAACAAAATAGTTAGTTTGCAGACCAATTTGTTTACTGGCTTGTTGGAAGAGTTCCTTAAACGCAAAGTCACCTTCATTCGTACTAGCATAGAGGAGGTAAATGTTTTTTTTGAAGTTTTTGTCAAGGTAGTATCTGATGATGCTTCTAAATGGGGTGATGCCTATTCCTCCAGCAATAAAAACTAAGTTGTCTGCTGATACTTGAGGGGTGAAGTCGCCTGCGATGTGTGAGGCTTGTATTTTGTAGCCTACTTTCAATTTTGAAAACTCGTTTTTGAAACTACTGGGTGGTGAAAATAATTTAAATGTTAGTTTAATTTCTTTTTCGGTGGGTGAGCTAGAGATGGTAAAGTAGCGCCTAATGCCTCTGATATCCGGATTGTGGTGAGATAGGGACCATTCTAGGTATTGACCAGGGTTAAAACTTACTGGTGGAGTTGATCTGAAAGAAAACTGATAGGTGTTGTCTGCGACTAATTCTTTATTTATTAATTGGAGAAAATATCTTTTTTTGTTCGATAAGACAAAAGCAAAAATATTACCAATCACCAAACTTAACTCTGGTGAGCTAAATACTGGTCCAAGGTGGTATTGGTTAGCACCTAAAAACCCAACCAGTATGCCAAACAAATTAAGAAGTTTGTTTTTATTTGGCATGGTAAGTGGTTCAATTAACATGATGCTGGCAAAGAAGATAGTCGGCCAAGAAATAAGGATTTCTGGTAGAAAAGTACTGAAATTGTTTTGAGTTAGTTGTTTTGAAATAATGAGCCCTAGTATTAAACCACCAAAATAACTTAGTGCCAGCTCAAATCTTCTAAGCTTCCTGATTAAGTAGAGGGCTACAATCAGAGTGCTAGGGATTAATACAGGGGTAGCGACCCACCAAATAGCACCGTCGAAGCCTAGGAGTGGGGTTATAACTGCAGCGATGGCGGCGGGGTTAAAAATATGAACCATATTGAAGTTAAAAAGATATTTACTGGAAGAAGCAATTATGCCGGCGATAATTAAAGTAAAGTATTCGGTTGATGTGGTTGGTGGACTAAAAAGAAAAAGTAGAATCAGACTGGTAATTAGCGCTGACTCTGGATTTGGGATAACTTTGTAGAGCTTGCTTAGCAAGAAATTACTTGCAACAGTTACAGAAGTTATGGTTGCGAGAGAAAGTAATAAAGTAATTGGCTTGAAGTAGGTGTAGTCAAAGACAGAGGCAACTAGTGAGCTAGCAAAAAGAAAGATAAGACTATACAGAACAGCCTTGTACATGGTTAGGGAATCTATAAACGCAAGGAACTTATTTTGTTTAGACATGGACTAATTAAATAGTGTAACAGAAAGATTGTCTGACTTATCGATACTAAAGTCAGAGTAAAGAATTAAATATTCAAACTTTAAATACTTTTGAAGTGTGTTTGGCTCCACAAAGAAAAGTGAGGTAGCAAGGCCATCGGCAATTATACATTCATCGGATAATACCCAGGTAGACAAGATGTTTTTTGGTGAGGTGAGAGTTTTGGGGTTTAGTAGGTGGTTATATTTTCCCCATTGGCGGCGATTACCAGAAGAACCACAGAAACTACTATTTTGGATATTTATAGTGCCAATTACACTACTGGTGTCGGTTGGATTTTCTAAACCAATAACCAGTGGTTTGTTGCCAACAAGCCTTATGTCGCCGCCAGCATCGACACAAAAATTTTCTACACCCATTTTTGTCAGAAACTCGCAAACAAGATCAATTAGGTATCCTTTGCCGGCAGCTCCAAAATCTAGTTGGGTTGGTGTGGTGGTTGTAATGCTGTTTTGGTTATAGGTAATGTTTTTCCAATCGTCTGGGGTTGCGAGTTTTTTCTGTGGGGTTAAGGAGTAGTTTTTGTCGTAACCTGCCGAAACTAAGGATTTGGTAATAGTGGGGGTAAAAAGGCCGTTGGTAAGATCGAAAAGCAGTTCATAAAAATCCAAAAGCTTTTTGGCAGTGTTGGGAAGAGAATAAGTGCCCTCCTTTTTTGCAAGGCTAGTTACAAAAGAAGTGTTTCTGAAACGAGAAAAATTGCTTTCAAAATCTTCAACAAAATCGACTATATCTTGATTAATATTTGTGTTTCTGGGTAGGTTTTGATCATAAATATCTATCTGCCACAGTGTACCTGTGGCAGAAAAGGAGATATTCATTTAGGTGTTTTGAGTGATGATCTTTTGGATAGCATCGTTAAAACCTTTGGGGGTAAGAGAAGATCCGGAAACTTTGTCCAACTTCACATCGGTAATTTTTTTGCCAACAACTAAAGTCTTATAACCTTCTTTAAACATACCTTGGAACTTAATTGTGTTAGGGTTGGTTGCTTTTTGATTGAATTCAATACTTTCGATAACGCCATCTTTTAAGGTCAGTTTAATTGGTACTACTTCTGGACCAGCGGGTGAAGTATATTCACCGGTTGCTTCGTAAACACCGTCAGCAATTTGGCTATCGACCAGGGTCGTGCTTTCTGACGTAGAGGGAGTTGGGGTAATAATTTGTTGTGGGGATTGACCAGTTTGAAGGGTATTGGTTTCTGGCTTACTGTTGTTTAGGACAAAAGCAAGAATGGCAATTATTGCAAAGATTGCAACTCCAGTTAGTGTTTTATTGTTTTGTTGTGTTGTCTGTTCTTCCATATTTTGATTTTAGCGTAAATAGAATTTAATGTCATTGTAGTCACTTTAGCAAGTACTTACTTTTTAGAAACCAGTGTGACTCGGGGGTGATCGCTCACCTGACCTATTTCTGAGCGTTGTAACGAAGTTACAAGCCTGAAATAAGAGGAAGCACAGGAAGATATCTCAATAATGAAATTATTGAGAAGATGACGAGCAAGCTCTTACTGCAAAACAATGAGTGTTCAGTGTGAATTTTTGGTTATGTGTGACTCGGGGGTGATTCGAACACCCGACCTACTGCTTAGAAGGCAGTTGCTCTATCCAACTGAGCTACCGAGTCAGAAGTGCCGGGGGCGGGAATCGAACCCGCACGATATTGCTATCGAGAGATTTTAAGTCTCTTGCGGCTACCATTTCGCCACCCCGGCTTTAGGGCTATTTTACCTTGTTTGTGCCATTACTGGTAGCCTTTTGCCTGAAGTTTAAAGAGCTTGGCGTAGGTGCCATTTTTATCTAGAAGTTGCTGATGACTACCAACTTCTTCGATCTCCCCCTTTTTAAGGACAAAGATCTTGTCTGCGTTCCTTACTGTTGAGAAGCGATGGGAAATAATTATGACAGTCTTGTGTTTTGAGAGTGCGTCAACCTTTTTAAATATTTCGTATTCGGCTTTGGCGTCTATAGAGGCTGTTGGTTCGTCCAATATTAATACTGGGGCGTTTCTAAGGTAAGCTCTACCAAGAGCGACTTTTTGCCACTGACCATTGGAGAGTTCTACTCCACCATCAAAGGTTTTACCAAGCATTTGTTTGTATTTGTTTGGCAAAGTTTTGGCTACAAGATCTGCGCCAGATTTTTGCGCGGCGTCTACTATTTTGCTTTCGGACTTTTTAGTATAAGCTTTGCCAAAATAGATATTATCTTCTAAAGTGTGTTGGTATTTAATGTAGTCTTGGAATAAAACCCCAAGTGTTTTGTGCCAGTCATTAATATCCATATCTTTTATATTTTTACCATTAATCAGAATCTCACCGCCGGTGACGTCGTAAAAGCGAGCCAGGAGTTTGATAATTGTGCTTTTTCCGGCACCGTTCTCCCCTACTAAGGCCACTTTTTCACCTGGGTTTAGAGTTAAATTAAAGTTTTTTAAGACATAACCTTTTGCTTCAGGGTATTTAAACGAAACATTTTTAAATTCTATTTTTGGTGCTAAGTCTGTTCTTACTTTTATTGGTTTTTCTTTATGGTCTAGTAATTTTGGTGTGTCAAGAATGTCGAACATATCTTTGACATAAAGGCTATTATCGTAGAGGTTTGTAATGTTTCGGAAGAGCCCGTTGACACCGCTTTGAAATCTACTAGTAATGGCTGTGTAGTAGGTAGCGTCACCAATAGTAATTTTTTTGGCAATGGCACTTAAGATGACATAGAGTTCGATGCAGATATAAACAATGTTGTTGATAAAGCCATGAGCTACATTTACCTTAAATTGTTTTTTTGATTGAGCTACATTTTCGGTGTCAAATTTTATATAAATTTCCTTTAACTCTTGCAAAAATCGACTGGCAAGTTTGAAAATCTTGATTTCTTTTATGCTTTCACCGGAGTAACCGCCCTCTATGAGGCCGGACAAGTACCAGTATTTTTTACGATGTGGTGAGAGATCTGACCAGATACCCCAAGCGACTTCTGAAACTTTGGTTTGAATAATTAAGCCGATTGTGGCTGCAATAATAATTGGTACAAGTAAGAGCCAATTTAGATATGCAATGGCAATAATAGCTATAGTAACTTGGGTTAATCCTTCAAAAATATAAAAAGACGAGCTTATGAGGTTTTGAGGCTTCCAAGCGTAAGAATTTCTAACCTTTTCCAGTTTATTTTTGAAGTCGCTGTTTTCGAAGTATTCAAGATCTAGATTAGTAATGAAGCCTAAATACTTTTGGTAGAGATGAAGTGGAAATTTGGTCCAAAGAAGGTTGTTAAAGTGTTTTTGTAGAGAAAACGAAAGATCTTGAACTAGAAAAGTGCCGACACGAGCTCCGAGCAGCCAATATAAGGTTGACATTTTTGTGGGTGCGCCATTTACAGAGCCAATAACTAGATCAATTATCAGTTTGTAAATATAGGCATTTACGAATTCTATTAAGGATGGTAGGGTAACGAAGAATAAATTGCCAAGAAAAATTTTCTTGTCGTACTCCCAGTAGATTTTTAGCAACCTAAAAGTAGTTGAAAGAGTATTTTTGAACTTTCCAAAAAGTTTGTTCACAAATAAATTTTAGCAGTTAGTAGCTGTTTTTGATTTCGTCTCTGTGTCGCCTTCTGTCAACTTGAGTTAAGTATTTTTTGCGAAGTCTAAGACTCTTTGGAGTAATTTCTAAAAGTTCGTCACTTTCCAAAAAGTCCAAACATTGCTCAAGGGAGTATTTTAGAGCTGGAACAAGTTGAATAACACCGTCAGATGACTTGGATCGCATGTTGGTTAGTTTTTTACCCTTAGCAGCATTTATTTCGATATCTTCTTCTTTGGCATTTAGACCTACAATTTGACCTTCATAAATAGTCTCACCTGGCTCAACAAAAGTGACACCGCGCTCTTGAGCAGCTTGAAGTCCGTAGGCTAGGGCTTCGCCGGAGTCGGTTGCAACAAGTACACCTTTTCTCATTTTGGTTAGTGATTGGCCAACTGCTTCGAAGTCGATAAATTGACTGTTAAAGACTACTGTTCCTTTGGTGGCGGTGAGAAGTAGTGATCTGAGTCCTAGAATAGCTCTGGTAGGCATTTTGTAGACAAACTCAACCTCTTTATCGTTGATTGGGTCCATGTGTGAGAGAGCGCCAAAGCGTTTGCCAATTTCTTGAGTAATTGTTCCGAGATATTCCTGAGGGGCGACGATGTGAACTTCTTCGTAAGGTTCACTCTTGACGCCGTCTATTGTTTTGAAGATAACTTCTGGCTTGCCAACTTCTACTTCGTAACCTTCGCGGCGTAGGGTTTCCAGTAAAACAGATAAATGGAGCTCTCCTTTGCCAGAAATTTTATATTTACCACTTTCTAGTTTTTCGAGTTTTAGAGAAAGATTAGTTTCTAGTTCTCTGGCGAGTCTTTCCTCTATTTGTCTGGCGGTAGTAAATTCACCTTCTCTTCCGGATAAAGGTGAGGTGTTTGGACCAACAGTAATGTGGAGTGTGGGTTCGGTGATTTTGGCGGATGGAAGTGGCTCTAAGTCCCCTGCTGTAGAAATGGTTTGGCCGATTTTGATATCTGTAATACCAGTTAGGGAGACAATATCACCAGCGAAAGCCTCAGTAACCTCTTCTCGACCTAAGCCTTTGGAGATAAAAACTTTATCGATTTGAAGATTTTTGTTGGTTTCGCCCAAGAGAACAACATTTTGTCTAGGTTTTACTGTTCCTTGGTGAATACGACCAACAATGATTTTACCCATGTGGGAGTTGTAATCCAAGGAAGAAATAAGCATTTTAAAGCTTGCCTTCTCATCGTTTTTGGGGTTTGGAATGTATGAGAGGATTTTTTCTAGAAGAGGTTCCACATTTCCGGCAACTTCAAAGTCTGTTGGTGGGGTAGTAAAAACTTTACCTGCCTTACCGACTGCATAAAGAATGGGATATTCTAGCTGATAATCTTGGGTAGCTAGTTCTAAAAAGAGATTGGCTACTTTGGACTCAGTTTGGGGGATGTTGGCGTTTGGTTTGTCGATTTTGTTGATGACAACAATAACTTTTAGATCGAGTTCAAAGGCCTTTTTGAGAACAAATCTGGTCTGAGGCATGGGTCCTTCTTGTGCGTCGACAATTAGGAGAGCACCATCGGCCATACCTAGGGTACGCTCAACTTCTCCAGAGAAATCAGCGTGGCCAGGGGTGTCAATGATGTTAATTTTGGTACCTTTGTAGGCAACGGAGATGTTTTTGGCCAAAATAGTGATCCCTCGCTCTCGCTCTAGCTCGTTGCTGTCCAAGAGAGCAGCTTGATTCATCTCACTTTCGTTGTCACGAAAAATATGAGACTGTTTGATAAAAGCGTCAATAAGTGTGGTTTTGCCATGGTCAACGTGGGCGATGACGGCAATGTTGCGTATGTTTTGCATAAGAATTGGCCAATAAAAATCCCCGAGTATCGGATTGAGTTGATTATAGCACTTTTAGGCTTGTTTTATTTGCCAAATTTGCCAGATAGTTTGACCAAATGGGCGTTGTAGACAATTTGTCGAACTTCGCCGTCTTCACTTTCAATTTGATCGGTGTCAGCAATTTTTTGGTATTGCTGCAGGTAGTTGCTGAGAGCGTTCTTTAGTTCTTTGATCTCTTGGCGCATGTCTTTGATTTTTTGGTTTAGAGAGGCGTTGCTTGGGGATTTGAGAACATTTTGTTTGGCTTCGGCTTTCTTTTTATTGACTTCTTTACCCTCTTCGGCGGCTTTTTTGTAGCCCTCGTCGTTATTTAGGACATCGTTAAACATTTCCACTTGTTTGCTCATTTCTAGTTTTACTGTGTCGATATGGGAGATGTGAGTTTTGATGAGGTTTTCTATCGCAAAGAGACTGGTGACTGCCTCGTTTGTTCCTGCTGGTAAATTGTCAGTTTTGTTTGTGTCGGCCATAGTAGCTATTTATAACCGAGTAACTCTTATTGTGCAATTGTTTTCTTAACTTCTGGCATGACTGCCTTGAATATTGCATCTAGTTCTTTTTCGCTAAACGATGAATGAATAAGCTTTACTTTTGATTCAGAGTGCTCCCCCCTCAACATTGTTTTGAATTCTTCATACTCAATTGAATTGTTAAACCCTGATCTGTTTATCAAATAGTCAATATTTGAAAAGTCAATGTCCCTACACATGATTACAAATTGAGTAAAGTTTATGACCATTGCCAGTTTTTTTCTTCCTCTACCGAGTCCATCAAGACCCCTTCTTGTTGCTTCTTGATGGGATAGATCGTTTATTGACCTAATTGATCTTTCAAGGGTTTTTCTAAGCCCTGTCGGAAGTAGTTGTTTGTAGGATCTATAATCAAGATTTTTTGCAGATTTTGCCTCTCCTGTTCCAGTTAAAACCAGTAGATTCTCGTCTCTTGTTTCGACATAGGATAAGTCAGGTTTGCGCATTACCCACAAATGGTCGAACCCGTACTTATCTGGGTGTTTGATGAAATCTGTAAACTTGTTTTCTAGTTGTTTATGTTCCTCTGTTTTTTGAGGATTTCTTTCGTTTCTAGAATTGGAGTTCAGATCAAATACTTGGTTTTCAAGCATGACGAGTAGTTCAAAAAGCTCGCCCCTAATAACTTTTTCTGGTTCAAGGTGATGAACTTCCTTGCCAAATTTTTTTGCCGACTTTATCTCTTCTTGGTAATGATTTGCATAAAATTTTTTTAGATACTCGACCAAATCGCTATGTTTTGGTAGCAGCTCTAATATTTTCTTTTGTCTTTCTTGGAGTGCATTATCCTGTTGCCATTCAGGTTCAAAAAAGTTTGCTTTTGAAATATGATCGTAATAACTGCGCTGAGATCGTTTGTCTTCATTTGTACCGTGTTGTTCTGATTGGTCAGTTGCTGGCATACACCAGGCTAGCATGGGTTGAGTGAGGTATGCAAGGGGGCGATATATTTGTTGTCTGTTATAACGAAATTCGAACTTATTTCGTGGACCATTACTAACTTATTGGCTCACCGCTCAACACTTTCGTGTCTCGCGGTTCGCCACCGCCTGCCGGCGGAACACCTTGCGCGCGATTAATATTGTATCCCGACTGCGGTCGGGATGATTGCTCTTGCGAGCAAGCGCCAGCATTCGCTGTCGCATCTTTATGTTCATCACCACTCGCCCACGGCGTAGGTGATGAAGCTATCTCAATATTTGGCTCAAATTTCAATTTCGCCATAAAATATCAGCTAGTTAGGAGAAGATTTTACTATCTGATATTTAAGAATTGAGACAGCATTGGCCTATCAGCCAAGTGCCTGCTTCGCAGGCACGTATTATATGCATTTGTTGTTATGTGCTACAATGTGTAGTATATGAAAAGCAGCCTATTAGGACCATTGGAACAGCAGGTCATGGATGTACTCTGGGCTTCGGAGAAGCCCTTGAAACCTCAGGAAGTATTGGGAAAACTGAAGGGTAAATATGCCTACACAACCATCATGACTATCCTAAAGAGGATGGCGGATAAGAAGATCTTAGACAGAAAAATGGATGGAAAAGCTTTTGAATATTGTCCGTGTTCAAACAAAGAGTCTTTCTTAAAAAAGAACTTATCCAGCATTTACGGAGGTCTTGTTGGTAGCTACGGAGAACTGGCTATAGCTCAGTTTGTAGATGAAGTGAGCAGTAACAAAGAAGATCTGGAACTATTAAAACAATATATAGAATCTAACACTAACTCATAAATGGACTACCGGAAACTACATAAGTTATCGAGTATATTTTTTGGAATTATTGTAGCGGTTGGTGGGCTTTATGGCTTTTTGGTATCCTGGTTGTTTATGAGCACTACTCCAGGAATGGTGATGTACTTGGTATATTTACTTGATTCGATAAAAAGTGGATATAGTTTGGGGAGTGTTGGGGACCTTCACCAAGTAATGATTTCTTCAGTGCTCTGGGTTTTAAGCATCATTTTGATTTGGAGATTTGTGGCAGCAATAGCTTCAACTTTTAACTTGGTGGTGAGAACGAGGCAATTTATTGGGAGCTTGAAAATTGTGAGAATCGAACCTAATAAAATAATTTTTAATTCTGTACTTGGGGAAATATTTACTGCTGGATTATTAAAACCGAAAATATTTGTAGCGAGTGGCTTATCGAAATTGCATACATCAAGAGAAATAGAAGCGATGATATCTCACGAAGAAAGACATGTCAGATCGAGAGATCCTTTGCGTACAACAGTAGTTTCCTTATTAGGAAAAGCCACTCCATATTTTCCACTGAAGGAAAAGATAATACGTGATTTTTACATCTTGGTTGAGATTTGTGCAGACAAATCTGCTGAGGAGAAAATTGAGGACAAACTTCCCGTGATTACAGCACTGTATAAAAGAATGGGGATGGAAAAAGGATTTATTTCGATGGGCATAAATTATTTTAATAGCCAAAGTGAGAGAATAGCGGTACTGGTAGGTAAAAAGATATTAAGTAACAAGCTGACACTGGGAGTCTTAGGTGTTGTGGCTGCTAGCTTGGTTTTTTTCGTGTTAGCTGCGTCCAGAACAGAGTTATACACTTGCCCACATTTAGCTGAATGTATCGCCAACTTAGGCAGGATCAAGGTTCTACATTAGCCCACTTGACAGGATAGTAAAGACCTACTACACTATGTAGTATGTCCAAAAATAAGGGTAAAACCACTCTCACTAAATACTTCATAAAAGGGCTGCATTGTGCTTCTTGCGAGCTCATTATTGAAAAAAAACTAAAGAAAATAGAAGATGTTGTAAGTGCTGATGTATCACTCTCAAAAGGGACTTTGCTCGTTGTAACAAAAGGAAATGACTCTTATTCTCCCGAAGCCTTCAATGATTACTTTGGAGAGGATGGTTACACGTTTTCCAGTAAACCATTTGGAGTGAAAAAGACTGGTGTGGTAACAGCCTGTTCTGTTGATTCAGACGAATCAGACACCGGTTCGAATAAATACCAGCCATTTTTGATCGCAGGACTTTTCCTGATGGGTTTTTATATACTGCAAAAAACTGGACTATCTTCGCTAATTTCGGTCAACGCAAGTTCGACACTTCCCGTGTTTTTTCTCTTTGGTCTATTGGCTGGAGTTTCAAGCTGTGCTGCATTGGTTGGCGGTTTGGTTCTGTCGATGTCAAAGCAATGGATGTCAAGGTATGCTGATGATGACTCGATGGTGACTAAATCTGAACCCCATATATTATTCAATATCGGTAGGGTTGCTGGTTACGGATTGTTGGGGGCGGTACTTGGTTTGGTTGGAAACTTTTTCCGCCTATCACCATCGTTTTCGGCAATGTTAGTTATTGCTGTGTCTATTGTGATGGTGCTGCTTGGATTACAGATGATCGGTGTGAAAGCGGCTAATAAATTCCAATTTAGACTGCCCAAATCTGTGACAAGAAAAGTTTCTGATGAAAATAACTATCAGGGAAAACTCGCACCGCTGTTTATGGGAGCTTTAACTTTCTTTTTACCTTGTGGTTTTACAGTGACAGCACAAGCTTTGGCTTTAGCTTCGGGATCGCCTTTGCAGGGAGCGATGATAATGGGTCTATTTGCTCTGGGTACAGTTCCAGGACTATTGGCAATCGGGCTTGGAAGTACCAAAATGCTGGCGAATAAAAATACCTCAAAAAACTTCTCGACAGTGGCAGGATTACTGGTCTTGGCATTCTCGGCTTTTAATATCAATAGCCAGTTATCAGTTTTGGGATTATCAAACGCTGGAGATATCATCTCTGGAATTGGAACAAAACAGGTGCTAGGAAAGACGACTACCACCGGCAAGGCAAATTTCGTGCCGTTAGTTGGGGGAAAACAAATAATTAAATTGAATGCGTCAGCCAGTGGATATTCACCTAATCGGTTCCAGATCAGAGTCGGCGTTCCAACGAAGATGGAGGTTACAGATACCGGAACAAGTGGATGTACTAATGCGATTATTTCGAAACTCTTTGAAGGTCAGATAGACTTAACACCTGGTCAAGTATCTATTAAAGAATTTACTCCTAATAAAGCCGGTGTATATAAATTTACCTGTTGGATGGGAATGGTGTCGGGAACGATTGAAGTCCTAGACGATGCTGGTTCTGTAGGTGCTGACGCCCTTCCTGTAGAGAGTGGGGCGAAGGGATGTGGTTGTGGTGGCGGAGGAGGAAGTGGATCTTGTGGGGCAAATAAATTATCAATAAATTAAAAAACATGAGCACAAAAACAATAAAGTTCTCGGTACCGGATATGCACTGCGAGTCATGTCCCAAATTAATCAATATTACTTTGGAAGAGATCCCCGGAGTCGTCAGTTCTAATGCCTCACTTAAAGACAAGACCGTCATTGTCAGTCACACCGAAAAAGTGTCTCCCGAATTATTAATCAGCGCTATTGAGGAAACCGGCTATACAGCCACTATTACCAAATAAAAAATATATGAACTATAAACAAACTTCATTTGCAGTCGCGGATATGCACTGCGAGTCCTGCCCAAAACTCATTTCTTTGAATCTTAAGGGACTAAAAGGAGTGAAGTCTGTTAATGCCGCTTTGGCTACGAAGCAAGTAGATGTGGAATACAATCCGAAAAATATTTCAGAGGATAAATTGATAAAAAATATTAAAGAGGCGGGCTACACAGCCAAACCAATCTCTGGAAATGGTGTCAGTCACATTGAGAAAAATGTAGTTGAAGAGGTATTGAGTGTGGAGGAAGATGAACCTCAGGAAGTAGAAAAATCAGATAGTCAAATTGCATACTTAAACATTTCCGGAATGCACTGCAGTAGCTGTGCGGGTCTCATTGAAAAGTCACTATTGAAAACAAAAGGTGTGACAGAAGCCAATGTAAATTTTGCGACTAGTAAAGCCAGAATTAAATTCCAGTCTCAATTGGTCAACCCTAGTGAACTCAAAGAATCAGTAAAAAGAACAGGATATACAGCAACTCTACCAGAAGAGACACTGGGAGTCAGCGAAAATGAGAAAAGAACTTTGGAGATTAAATACTGGGGCAGAAAATTTATTACTGGACTGCTTTTTAGTTTGCCAATGGTTGCCTTTATGGTCTATGACTTTGTAGCAGGACTACCTTTTGCCAAGGTGATAATGCCGGTCAGCGGAATAATTTCATTGGTGCTTGCTACCCCGGTGCAGTTTTGGGTAGGTAATAACTTCATCAAAGGTGCAATTTCAGCTGCCAAAATGAAAACCTTTAGCATGGACAGCTTGATTGCTATTGGAACTCTAACTGCGTATGTATATAGTTTGTACGAGTTTTTGAAGTTTGCAGTAGAAACCGGATCCATCTACGGATTAAATGGAATGAAGATAGGAAATCTATATTTCGAGGTGGCATCACTGCTAATTACATTCGTGGCACTCGGTAAGTGGCTAGAAGCAAAAGCTAAAGGAAAGACGTCTCAGGCTATTGAAAAACTGATGGGACTGGCTCCAAAAACTGCAAGAGTCATGAGAAATGGTATGCCTGAAGATTTACCGATAGAACAAGTGGTTGTCGGAGATATAGTCCTTGTCCGCCCCGGGGAGAGAGTACCTGTTGATGGAGTAATCGTGTCCGGCAATAGTGCGGTAGATGAATCCGCTTTAACAGGTGAAAGTATTCCGGTCGAAAAACACGAGGGTAGCAAAGTTTATACCGCAACTATTAATAAGACAGGCAGTTTTGAGTTCAAGGTTAGTAAGGTCGGAGCCGATACTGTTCTGTCACAGATTGTGAGACTCATTGAAGATGCACAAGGGTCTAAAGCACCAATCCAAGGATTCGCGGATAAAATATCTTCGATATTTGTGCCGGTTGTCATCGGTATCGCGCTATTAACTTTTGTAGTCTGGTACTTTATTCTCGGCTTGCCACTGACCTTCGCTCTGCTGGCATTTGTATCAGTAATCGTAATCGCTTGTCCCTGTGCCTTAGGTCTCGCAACACCAACTGCCATCATGGTAGCGACGGGCAAGGGGGCAGAACTGGGAATATTGATTAAGGGAGGAGAGCCTTTGGAAACCGCCTGCAAGATTGATGCAATTGTGTTTGATAAAACAGGAACTCTGACTAAGGGTAAACCCGAAGTAACCAACTTTATTAACTATTCCAACCAGCCGGAGCAGGGAATTCTGACAGTACTCAACGCTGTTGAAGCAAAGTCTGAGCATCCATTGGCCGCTGCCATTGTGGATTACTGTAAGACCAGAATCTCTTCAGTGGATTTACAAACTCCGGTCGAATCTTTCCAAGCAATACCGGGTCATGGCGTAGAAGCGGTAGTAGCTGGGCAGACTTATTACATCGGTAATAGGAGATTAATGGAACAAAAGAAAGTTCAAGCCATCTCCTTTATGGACCTAGAAAGACTGGAAGAAGATGGTAAGACAGCCATGATGATCGCAAATAAAGATCAGATATTGGGCATAATTGCGGTTGCTGATCAGGTAAAAGAATCTACAGTCGACGTGGTCAAGAAACTACAAGACAAGGGGATTGATGTTTACATGATCACCGGCGATAACCGTAGGACTGCAAACGCAATAGCAAAACAGATTGGTATTACCAATATTTTGGCTGAGGTACTTCCTCAAAATAAAGCAGAGGAAGTTAAAAAACTTCAGGAAATGGGTAAGACAGTTGCCATGGTTGGTGATGGAATTAATGACTCACCTGCTCTGGTCCAGTCTGACCTCGGAATCGCTATGGCATCCGGCGCAGACATCGCTCTCGAATCCGGTGGAATTATTATCATGAATAATGATTTGAACGGAGTTCTTACCGCGATTAAGCTAAGCGAAGAGACTGTAAACAAAATAAGACAAAACATGTTCTTTGCTTTATTTTACAACGTTCTCGGAATCCCGGTAGCTGCGAGAGTCTTTGCAGGAATAGGTTTAATACTTAAGCCGGAACTTGCTGGTCTCGCTATGGCACTATCTTCAGTGTCCGTTGTAAGTAATTCACTGGTGCTAAAAAGATTTAGCCCCAAGGGATGGAACTTGTTATCAAAGTTTGCACCTGTAGTCATGACCACCGCCTTCCTGTTTGTGTTCTGGGAGTTTGCTTCGATCTCTACAAAAGAAAATATGGGAGTTGTTAAGACATATGCGCAAACACAACCGGGAATAAATACTTTGATCGCAGACCTGTTAACAACGGGAGAATCCAAAGTGTTGATCACAGAGGAAGGTCAAACAAAGTTATTCCTGAATGCAGGTGTAGTTAACGGCAATATTAAAGTCGCTGAAGGCAGTCTGGATCTAGCCGGAGAGATTCCGGGAATATTAATCGGTAGTAAGGAAGCCGAGATGATGTTGGAGGAAGGTCTGTTTAGCAAAGTCGGAGATGAAATAAATGGCTTCTTCGGAGTTCCCAAAGTAAGAGTCGCCGGAATTTTGGCTCCTACCAATACGATGCTCGATGAGTACCATGTTATGAATAAAGAAGCCTTTGCTAAGTTGGAAGGATCCGACTTGGTCGTCACCCAGACTCCATATGGGGAACTAAAATTCTTCTATATCTATGACGGAAATAACATTCCGGAGCAGATTAAGGCAATGGTTGATCCTTATAAGCTAAGTTACAACATAGAGGGGAAAGAGTTCCTACCTGTGTATATTGGTTACAACGAAGCCTCTATGATGAAAAAAGAGAATTTGTTTTCCAGTACTCAAGACAGAATTACCGGATTGTTTGGTAGTGATGTGATGGTCGCCGGTGTAGCCAAAAAGAACTTCACAGTTCTCGATGAGATGCACTTCGTGACGAAGCAGTTTAAGGATAACTATTTGGCAAGTATGCAGACCAAATAACTAGGTAAGAAGCACCAGTAAAAAAGCCCGGAGAAATCCGGGCTTTTTAGTTGGCTTGAGAAAAATGTTTACTTGTACCAAGCGGAGTACCAAGAACGCATGTCGGCGATTTCTTTGTTTTGGGCGGTGATGATGTTATTGGCCAGTTGTTTCATTTCAGATTTGTCGGTGCTGTTTTCGAGCATCGTTGCCATCATGACAGCCATCTGATGATGAGGGATCATCTGTCTAATAAATTCTTTGTCGAAGTCTGGGGCTGAGTCCAGAGAAAGAATATCTGTTTCGTTCCCCAGTAAACCCATGTGCATACTTCTTCCGGAGCCCATCATGCCATGAGTACCCATCTGGGAAGCTCCACTAGGTACCTCTCCTCCGAACCACTCTCCATACCACTGTGTCATCTGAGCTATCTCTTCACCTTGGCTTTTTAAGATATTCTGTGCCAGAGTTTTTATTTCCGGTTTCTTGGATTTTTTTAGGGCGGAGTTTGCCATGGTAATTGCATCTTCATGATGGGGAATCATTTGTTCGATAAAGTGGCGGTCGATATTGGAGTTAGAAGAAGTTTTATTCCAGGAATTCATCATATATCCGGGACCACCATAGCCTGATCTGTTTGGATATATGAAGACAGAAGTGATGAGAGCTCCGGCAAGGAGACCGAGGACTATATACACCAAAGCCCCACCGTTGAGTAAATTGTTGTTTTTCATTAACTTTGTTTTGTAAATAATAACAAGTTGGTTATATGTATCATTGTATACAATCTAACTATAATTTTCAGAAAGATCTTTTTTTGGTCAGATGTACTACAATAGTAGTATATTATGATAGAAAGAAAGTTAAGTCCATTAGAGCAAGAGGTGATGGTTGTGGTTTGGAAGCTTAAAAAATGCCATGCTCGAGACGTGGTAAAAAAATTTGAGAAGGTCAAACCTTTGGCTTACACGACAGTGGCAACCTTACTGGATCGCCTCTATAAAAAGGGAATGGTTAAAAGGAAAAGTGAAGGGAACGTATTTGTCTTCTCGCCAAAGTCCTCTAGCGAAGAATATAGTAAAAAGATTGCCAAATCTTTTTTTAATAACTTTTTTGATTCGTTCGGGGAGTCTGCAATAGTTTCGTTCGCCGAATCAGTCGAAAGTTTGCCAAAAGAAAAAAAAGAAGATTTGTTAAAACTTTTGGGTACCCATGAAAGCAAGTAGATACCTCATCGTTCTGATCAGTTTTTTTGTTTTCTCTCTCGTTATGATGGGAAGCCTTTTTCGGAAGTATGTTCTCATATTTTTTCACCAGTCGATTTATTACTGCCAGCAGGTAATTGACGGTTTGCCGATAAGATTGCCAAATAATTTAGGAGAAGCCTGTCTGATGGTATTTCTGGTTACGCTTTTGTATATAACTATAAAATTAGTGGTGACTATGATAAAAACTTTGAAGATTGGTAGAAATTTATCTGTATCAACTGTTCGAAGTACCGTAGTAAAAAAGACGGCTAAAAAACTAGGACTTCAAGATAAGTTATTTGTTTATCAGAGCGACCATCCATCTGCTTTTTGTTTTGGCTTTTTTAATACTAAGATTTATGTATCAACGGGTTTAGTTAATATTCTTTCTGAGATTGAATTGGAAGCGGTCATAAGACATGAAAGATACCACCTAGAAAACAAGGATGCCCTTACTTTCCTTTTTGCTTTCGTCGTACAGACAATGTTTCCATTTTTTCCAGTGATTTCGGATATTTCTAAAAGATATCGCATTTTGAATGAGGTTGGGGCTGATGAGGCGGCCATAAAGGGGATGAAAAATTCTAAATCTTTAATATCAGTACTAAATAAAATTCTGAGTTATGGCCACAAAAATACCTTTAATTTTGGCCCCTCTTTAGGAGAATGGAATACCTTGGAGTATAGAGTTAAAAAATTGGTTAATCAAAAAATCGAAAGAAGAAGATTTCCAATAACTAACATTGCCGTAAGCCTTGTCTCCCTGGTAATTTTGGTGGGATTATCTCTCAGTCGAGTTAATGCGGTTGAGTATCACGACAGAGGTGGAGACGCTGTTCTCTTGTGTTCAAAGGATAAAAGCTGTACAAAAATCTGTGAATCACAGATGGAAGTGGCTTCATTTTCCCATAACTAAAAGCGGTGTTGACAATTGTTGATTTCTTTACTACAGTTGTAGTAGGGTAGTTGTTTATTAGTTATATCCAAAATATATGTCAGTCGAAAAAGTTAAAAAAGTGGTTTCGAGTCCCAACCCAAAATTTAATAGTTATGCTCCAGTATTGGTGGTTCTTCTAATTGTCGCATCCTTTTTCTTGGGTTCTCTCTGGAGTGAGGTTAAATACCTCAGAGCCGGTGCTGGTCAACCGGTACTAGGAGCTAACAATGGTAATGATGCGCCGACCCAACAAGCTCCGGAAGATAATGGTGCACCGGTAAAAGTATCTGTGGATGACGACCCGACTTTGGGAGACAAAAAGGCCAAGGTTACCTTGATTGAATTTTCGGACTATGAATGTCCTTTCTGTAAAAAATATTTTACCGATACATATCCGCAAATTAAGAAGGACTACATCGATACGGGCAAGGTCAAGCTAGTATTTCGAGATTTACCTCTGGGATTCCACCAAAATGCTCCCAAGGAAGCCGAGGCGGCAGAATGTGCCAGAAAACAAGGCAGTGATACTGCTTATTACAAATATCATGATCAGATATTTACCAAAACGACCTCCAATGGTACAGGGTTGGCCCTGGATCAACTACCAGTCATAGCCAAAGAATTGGGACTAAACGTGAGTAAATTTCAGCAGTGTTTGGACTCCGGTGAGTATAAAGCCGAAGTGGATAAAGATTTGGCTGACGCTGGAAAGGTAGGGGCCTCGGGTACGCCGACCTTCTTTATCGGTAAATCCACGAGTAATGGCGAGATTGACGGTATTAAAGTTGTCGGAGCCCAGCCGTATAGTGCTTTTAAGACCGTCATTGATGAACTATTGAAGTAAAAGATGTTTTTCTCTGTTGCTATTATCTCTAGCCTGTATCTGCTACTTATTACTCTGTTAATGAATAGTAGTTTCGCAATAAATACTTTGACGGGAGGCTATGGACTGAGTTACAAAATCCAGATATTAATGTCTCTAATTCAGGGCATGTGGACATCGACGTCTCTATCCGGACTGGTACTTTTGTTTTTGATTGCGGTCTTAACAGGAGCAAACCTTAGCCTGCTTTTTGAGAAAATCAGAATACTTAAAAAATTTGATAAATTACAAATAGTGGTTGGTGGAAATTCTTTACTGGGCATAGCTGGGAGTGGATGTATAGCTTGTGGACTGCCAATATTATCACTTTTGGGACTTAGCGGTTCTCTGGTTTATTTACCATTTCGCGGGGCAGAGATTTCATATTTGTCATTTGCGTTCCTATCTATTTCCCTTTTTGTGCTTATCAAGGGCCGAAATAAATTATGTGCTATTAATTATAAAAATAAATTAAAAAGATGAGTAATAAAATATTGTTAGCTTCCTTGGTTATCATGGTAGGGTTAATTGGGGTCATGAGTTGGAAAGTAAAATCGGCATCGGTTCTGGGTGCTGCTACGCGAGGTGAAGCTATTTCTCTCTTTACGAATCCAAATCCCTTACGGACAGGACAAGCAACTTTTATCATTGAGGTTAGGGGTGAGGAAGGTAAACTCATTGATAACGCCTCGGTAGGATTTGACCTAAACATGACCACTATGAATATGGGTACCCAACAAGGGAGTGCTGTTTTTCAGAGTAAGGGACGATATGTTGCCACGGGTAATTTGACCATGAGAGGTCCATGGAGAATCCGTACCAAAGTGACGATGCCGGATGGAAGCACTAAAAACAAGGACTTTGTCGTAAATGTACCGTAATCCAATCAGGGGGGCTAGGTGAGGGAAAAGCTGAGGTTATAGATGGCTGTGAAACCGATTTCGCGGATTGTCTGAATCAGTAATTTGATATCCCCAATGTCTGAGTCGTGTATGACAGTTAGGATATTATTTGAATAAGAAAAGCTAACCTTTAGTATTCCTGGGAAATCCATCAACATCTTTTTCAAAAGTTTTGGACAAAACTCACACTTGATATTGGATATATTAAAAACTGTATGCTTTAGATTAACGAACATACTACATAGTGTAGTAGTACGATATCAAATTGTCAAGTTACGGGCACTGGTTGAAATCTGCCGGACACACCACCTGGCATAGATTCTGCTAAAGAGAACTCCTAACAATTTAGTTTTTCCTTTGGGTAATTCATAATCGATAAATACCGTAAATTTGGAATTATTTCCATATGGCTCAATTTCAAATCCCATTCGATAATTACCTATGATTATCAATTGTGGATATTCTACGGTTTCCCATGTTTTGGAATAGGGTGGTAGGTGTTTGGTGACTACTTCGTCCAGTTTGATTTGGATTCCGAAAGCAGAACCTTCAAGCTTGATATGGGATCCGACTTTTTTACCTTGGTCATCGTCAAGTATCGTTTTCATCACACCTCCACCCATCATCAGGGAGGGTTTGTTCATGTGAGAGGACAGATTCTTGTGATCGTCTATGTAATTAAATAAATCAGAAGGAGAAATCGGCACAAAAAGAGTTTCTTGGTAGTGAAGCGGTAACGTGTTCATAAATAATCGTAACTCATTTATATTTTTTTAGTGACAACGTAAAAGTATCCCAAATGGAAGATTAGAAGTTAAGGAAAATTTGAAACTTAAGATAGCAAATACCGCAACAAGACCGAGAAGAAAATATATTTTAGGAATATTACTTATTTTCATTTTTGTTATTATTCCTTTGAGTGTCAGCTATCAAGTCTAAGGCATCATAAATTGCCCTGTTTGCAATCCTGTAGAAGTTATTTTTCCCAATTTTTTTCACATATATCAGGTTTGCATTTCGTAAAATTAATAAATGTTGGGATACGTTACACTGATTAAGATTCGTTAGGGTAGCTATACTACTCACGCACATTTCCCTCTCTCTCAAAAGATCAATAATATTTAACCTTTTAGAATTGGCGAGAGCCTTAAAAGTCTTACTTTCAAAAGCTACAATTTCTGGAGTCATTCTATTTATGCCAGAATACATGGATTCTTCATAATACTACATAGTGTAGTACTATACTGGGTACAAATCAATGACAGTTAAATCTAGACTAAATCCTTTTCGACTCTTTTAAGCAATACGGCATTTGAAGCAACAATGATTGAAGAAATACTCATTAATAGTGCGGAGACTTCGGGTCGTAGGGTTATACCGAAGCTTGGATAGAAAACTCCGGCAGCAACAGGTATGGCTAGTAGGTTATATACACTTGCCCAGGCTAAGTTCTCTTTCATTTTTCGGACAGTCGCTTTACTAAGTTTTATTGCCCGAAGAATGTCTAGTGGATCAGACTTCATCAGAACCACGTTTGCAGTTTCTATTGCGACATCAGTTCCAGCCCCAATCGCAATTCCGATATTAGATTGTGCCAGTGCGGGAGCGTCATTCACCCCATCTCCGACCATGGCTACAAACTTTCCCTCATCTTGTAATTTCTTAACATATTTTGCTTTATCTTCCGGAAGTACATCCGCAAATATACGGTCAATTCCCAATTGTTTTCCAATAATTTCAGCTGTTTTACTATTGTCTCCGGTAATCATCACCACTTCGAGCCCTAACTTTTTCATCGCTTCGATAGCGATTTTTGTGGTGGGTTTAATCGGGTCTTGGGCAGCCGCCACTCCGGCAACCTTACTGTCTACAGCAAGAATCATGATCGTTTTTCCTTCAGATAATAATTTATCAATGTCGGATTGAATCAAGCTAACGTCAACCTTTCTGTCATTCATAAGCTTTATGGTTCCAACCAAAATTTGTTTCCCATTGACAACAGCTTCAACGCCATGACCGGAAATAGAATTGAATTTTTCTATATTGTCGGGATATGCTATTCCACGAAGTGCTGCTTCATCCATAATTGCCTTACTAAGAGGATGTCCGGATTTTGCTTCCACTGCACTATCAAGTTCAAGAACATCCTTTTCACTAAATCCGTTAGTTGCAATTACGTCTGTTATCTTAGGCTTCCCTTCGGTTAGCGTCCCGGTCTTGTCCATAACTACAGTTTGGATCTTGGAAACTTGCTCGAGTGTTGGTGCATCTTTAATTAGGATGTTGTATTTAGCCCCGAGTCCAGTTCCTACGGCAACAGCCGTTGGTGTAGCCAAGCCAAGGGCGTCAGGGCAAGCAATAACAATTGTTGAAATCGCAAAGGTCAATGCAAAAAGTAGAGTTTGTCCAAGGACAAAGTACCAGACAGAAAATGTAAGCAAACCTCCACCAACTGCAATAATGACCAAATACTTCGCAAATCTATCCGCAATTTTCTGTCCTGGAGCCTTTGAATTTTGAGCGGTCTCGACCATTTTTACTATTTGACCCAAGGCGGTATCAACCCCGATCTTCGTGGCGGTAAATCTAATTGATCCAGAAGTGTTGATAGAACCACCAATCACAGAATCACCCTTAAGTTTTGACACAGGTATTGATTCTCCAGTAACTAGTGATTCATCAATAGAGGTCTCGCCTTCGATTATTGTGCCATCAACCGGAATTTTATCTCCAGGTTTTAACATCACGATATCTCCTACGATGACTTCTGAAGTGGGAATTAGTGTTTCTATACTATTACGAATTACTCTGGCTTGTGGCGGTACTAAGTCAAACAATGCTTGCAGTGCGTCGGTCGTTCCTCTTCTTGATTTCATTTCCATCCAGTGCCCAAAAAGTACAAATGTTGTGAGCATTGCTGCGGCTTCGTAGAATGAATCATTGCTACCTAAGATTGTCAAAGCAATGCTAAAAATATATGCTGCGCTTATACCAACCGCAATCAGAACAGCCATGTTTAATGTCTTTAGTTTGAAAATAGCGATATAAGATGAATATAGGAAGATCCACCCACAGTAAAAATAAACCGGTGTTGTTAGTATCAGTAAAAGCCAATTAATTGGGATGGGTGAGTAAAGATTTATCCCAAGCATTTTGCCCATTTGTGAATATAGAAGAATGGGGATTGTTAGAAAAAGTGATACAAAGAATTTATTCCTAATATCTTCCTCCATCATTTTTGCCATCTCACGTCCTGCAAGTCCTGTATGGTCCATACCCATTGCCATTGTCATGCTCATCTTGAATTTTTCCCAAAAACTCATCTTGCTACTAGGTTTCATTGTGTGTCCGGAATGTTCATCCTTCTCTTCTTTTCTCTCGGGTCTTTTATCAGTCGGCACTAGAGTCATTCCACACCTAGGACACTTACCAGGTTTATCTGTTATGTAGTCTGAATGCATCGGACAAACGTAAAAACTACTACTCGGTGAGTGATTATCATGATCAGACATATCCATAAATTAAGTATAATCCACTCTTAAAAAATTAAGATGGATTTTTTGGAAAGGCGAACGTTTTGGTATGATAACACTATGAAACGAAACGGTTTAATAGTATGGATCAGCGTTATTGGAATAGTAGGAATATTATTTGGTATTTTTTATGCTTTTTTCGGATTAGCAGGACTTCCTCCCTATGGTGCGTTAATTTCCAAAGATGTGATCACTCCATGGAGTAATGGTTTATACGGATCAATTTTTATTGCATTCAGTGTTTTGCTTTTCTTTGCCGGACGCCATGCTTTTCGGAAGAATGATAAAGAGTTAATGAAGATACTTTTATATGGAATATATTCTTGGCTAATCGTTGAAGCTGCTTTTTCACTCTATTACGGAGTCTACTTTAATCTTGGTGTGGATTTAGCTCTCGCGATGTTTCTAGGATATCCGTTGATTAAAGGTAGTAAAGAATAATTAATGATTGTGGAAAATATAACTACAGCTTTTACAGTATCCTGCATAGTACAAATATTTCACTCGTTAGAGGAGATTTTTAATCATTTTGAAAAAAGGTGGTCGTTATGGAAAACAAGTAGAGCCACCTTCGTCACCTTTGAAGTTTTATTCTCGCTCCTTTTTCTTTACACCCTTCTTTTTCAGCCATCTTTCTATGCCGCCTTTGCAAAGGCGTTTCTTTTACTTATGTTTGCAAACGGCGTTTGGCATCTATTTTGGGGATGGAGTGATAGAAGGTATGTTCCAGGTTTAATCACTGCACCATTTCATATATTAAACTCTGCCATTTATTTTCTTAGTTAAATCTTAAGGTCTCGAGATAACGGATTCTGTATTTTTTTCCAAGTGCATCGACTAAGATAGTATTAGTGACCAAAGCCAAAAACCTGCATTGGAAGTCTATGGTAGTTCTCTCCGCAGTTGTACTTTCTTTAGCTTCAACCTATTTCTTTTTTAGTATCAAATCTCCGATTGTTTATGACAAGGTGGTTGAAGTAGTAGATGGAGACACATTTTTCATTCAAAACCGTCAACCAATTCGTTTATATGGTGTCAATGCTCCAGAATTGGGTAACTGCTATAGCGAAGAATCTAAAAAGGAACTAACCAAAATGATTCTTGGTAAAGAGGTGCGATTGACCGGATTACAGGCAGATCGGTATGGTAGGGTCGTCGCAGATGTCCATCTCAAAGATGGTACTTATATAAATCTGCACATGGTCAAAGGAGGTTATACTGCATATATTCGGGCATACGACCAAAATATAGAAAATATGAAAGAAGCGGGAGGCATTTCCCGTCAAAACAAAATTGGTATATTCAGCACTACTTGTTTCCAGAAAGAACCAGAAAATCCCAAATGTAAAATCAAGGGAACACTAGATGAGAAAAGCCCAGACAGGAAATATTACTTAAAACCCAGTTGCGCCTATTACGATTCAGTAGTTGTCGAAAAATATTTAGGAGAGCAGTGGTTCTGCTCCGAACAAGATGCAATCCAAGCTGGTTTCACAAAGTCCCCAAACTGTAAGTAAACATCCCTATTAATCATTGGTGTAGTGTCTGGTAATTTTGACTTGACAATGTTATACGTTTCGTATAACATATCTTTGTACCTTGAGAAGTTATCGGTAACATATTCTTCAATGCCATATATTTTTGACGATTTATCGTCTGAACACCCGTCTATGGTACGTATGATGGGAACTATTCGCCCCGACACACGCAATTGGATACTTAGCTGCCTACTGACAGTTTCTATGTTTCTAATTTTCTGTTTGTCTTGTGATTACTTAATTAGTCCGCATGACTCTTTAGGTTCACGGAGTGCTTCCTTTTTGGAATTGAGAGTCATGTGGCCAACGAGAGTAATCACTTATTACTAAAATGCTTCTTAGCTTTATACCCTATGAATACAAATTGTTTAGGTGCAGGAATCGTTTGCGATACCGTTAGCTTAAGCACTCCGTTCATGGGGGTGGCTACATATGATAATCCGAATATTGCGGATATTCAGACTAATTCTCTGGATAATAAGCATCTTGATGGACTTATTCCAAAAGTAGTCGCCCCCTAAATCACACACTTATGAAAACATTTCCAGAATTAATTAAAGATATTCGAAAAGAAAGTGGCCTCACCCAAGGTCAGCTAGCTAGTGTTTTGGGGGTTTCAAAAATTCTAGTTTCTATGATTGAATCCGGTCAGAAGGAAGCCTCAAAGGGTTTTGTTATAAAACTTTCTGAAAAGTTAGGTGTTCATCCTGGCTCCATAATGCCTTTTGCTTTTACACTCCCCGCCACTTCAACGCCAAAGTTATCGTTGATTGAAAAAGAACTTATTAATTTGGGAAGTAAATTTCAAAACTACCTAATTAAAGTAAAGTCCCAAAAACTAAACGATTATGTCTGACCTGCGTTATCCTCAAATAAATTTGGAGAGCAAAAATGAGTTAGCCAAGAGAATCAGTGATAGATATTTACCATATTCAGAATCATTGAAACTTATTAATGATTGTCTCGAAAATTTGGATCACTATTGGTACGACAGCAGGGCTTCAGAGCCGGAAAAAGAAAAGTTTGTTCGTAGCGCAAGGGGAAAGCCCTTGGCAGAGCTACTAAAAAGAATCAACTTAGCTGTTTTGGCTCCGTATGACAGGCTTGTCCCGGACTTTATTTTTGGAGGACTGTCATATCGGAATCATGTGCAGGCAGCTGCAAACTTGTTAGGCTTCCAGAAAAAACGTACTTTATTGAAATTAGATATATCTCGTTTTTTTGAAAGAATTGGAGACGGGAGAATTTTTCATTTTTTTAATAAGAAGTGCGGATGTAGTGTCCGAGCTTCCAGGCTGTTATCGAAAATCTGTTGTGTTCCTAAAGGTCCCAAAGGATCTGGAGAGGTATCAAAAACATTGGCTAGAGGATTTGCAACTTCGCCCAGGCTTGCAGTTTGGGCAAATCTTGATATTTTTCTCAAAATTGATTTAACAGTGCACAAAATGCTTAGGGGACATGACCCTAGGCTCGTCGTATTCGTTGACGATATTGGAATATCTGCCAGCCGAGTAGAAATGTCAAAAATGCAGGAAGTAAAAGAAAAAGTAATAGACATTCTACAAAATTACGATCCTAATCAGACTTTACCGGTTAACCAAGACAAAACCAAAGTAATTCCGTTTCAAAAAATTCCTGAACATCTGGGAATTAAACTAGGAAGAAATAAACTTTCCCCCGGCAAAAAAACACAATTGAGGATGAAAAACGTCTCACTTCTTCTGGGTGAAGCGAAATCAAAGAAAGAAAGAGATAGGCTAATGATAAAGAAACAAGCATATAGACAATATAAGAGGCAATTAAGTTCAGTTAATATACCTAAATAATACTAGGAATCTGTATTTGTTATAGGATTGTTTCTAATTTTTGCGTTTTCTGTCATGGCTACTGCGGTAGCCATCGTTCGATCCGATGTTACCGGCAGGCGGTGGCGAACCGCGAGACACGACAGTGTAGAGCGGTGAGCCAGATATTAGTTGTGGTCCCAGAAATAAGTTCGAATTTCGTTATAACGGTCAACAGATAAGGATTTCCCGTACAGAGTACGGGCACTCGCCCGCGCGCCCGGCACCGCGCGGAGCGATGCTCAGGGCTTTAGTAAATCTGTATCTTTCAAAAAGCGACAGAAAACGCAAAAATAATTCGGTAAAACTTCTGCGGAAGTTTTGGGTAATTTATGGTTAAATGAATGTATGACCAAGTACATCATGTACTGTCGGAAATCCACCGATGAAAAGGACAGGCAAGTCCTTTCCATCGAGGCACAAATTAATGAGCTAAAAGAATTCGCCAAGAGGGAGAGGTTTGAAGTCGTGGACACTCTCATCGAAAGCCGAACTGCCAAAGAGCCAGGCAGACCCATTTTTGAGGAGTTGTTAAAAAGAATTCAAACCTCTCAGGCCAACGCCATTCTTTCCTGGCACCCGGATAGACTGGCCAGAAACAGTATCGACGGCGGACAGATAATCTATCTTCTCGATACCGGCAAACTTCTCGATCTCAAGTTCCCTTCCTTTTGGTTTGAAAACACGCCTCAGGGCAAGTTCATGCTCAACATCGCTTTTGGCCAGTCTAAATACTATGTCGATAACCTCTCAGAAAATGTAAAGCGAGGTAATCGCCAAAAACTAAGAAGTGGCGTTTGGCCAAACAAAGCTCCTCTTGGCTACAAGAACATCGTGGAGAACAAATCGATTGACATCGATCCAGAAGAAGCAAAGGTAATTAAGAAAGCTTTTGAGTTGTTTGCTGATGGGAAAACATCCTATGCAGGTATCACGCGGTTCTTGTTTGATAATGGAATACAGTCAGGGAAAGGGAAGCCTCTCAAGATCGACAAAATCTCTCAAATGTTTAGGAAAAAATTCTACATCGGCACGATGGAGTTTAACAGCGAGGAATTTCCGGCTTCCCACCCGACCTTCATCAGTAAATCTCTTTTTGACCGGGTTCAGCAAAACATCAACCGTATTTCTAAACCACGAGAGCAAAGTCATAATTTTGCTTTTTCCGGACTCATGCGTTGTGGGGAGTGCGGCGCAGTAATCACGGCTGAGGAACACATTAAACGTTACCGAAGAACTAACCGTTCAGTCAGATATGTTTACTACCGCTGTACTAAGAAAATTAAACCCTGTTCTCAGCCGTATTTGGAAGAAACCAAACTTTGTGACCAATTAAAGCAGGTTGTTTCTTTCTCCGCCCTCCCCGAAGAGTGGCATGGGGAATGGAAGGCACGACTTCAAGAAGACAGAAGATTAGCCCAAGAGACAAAAGAACAAACTTTGTCCTCGCTCCGCTCGGACATATCAGTATTGGATAACAAACTTACTCTCCTTCTTGATGGATATCTGGATGGCACGGTTGACTCCGACATTTACAAAACCAAAAAGAATCAGTTGTTCCAAGAAAAGTTAAAGATTGAGAAACAGATATCCGAAACAGAAGAAAACGGCGCAGGTTGGCTCGAACCTTTTTCAGATTTCATAAATTGCGCCATACAGGCGCAAAAA
>MFAQ01000041.1:39256-54010 GCA_001776275.1 Candidatus Collierbacteria bacterium RIFOXYD1_FULL_40_9 | reverse complement strand
AAAACATCGGGTCGAACTTCTTTTTGAAAGACAGACAGATTGTGGTGGAGTATAAAAAGCCCTTCGCATCGCTCCGCGCGGTGCCGGGCGCGCGGGCGAGTGCCCGTACTCTGTACGGGAAATCCTTATCTGTTGCCGAACAGGGATTCGAACCCCAATAACCACCTCCAAAGGGTGGCGTCCTACCATTAGACGATTCGGCAATGTAGGGCTATTTTAACAAAAAAAGCCTCGGATGGATATCCGAGGAAAATGTTCAGTAGTTATAGAGAAGTGCCTGAAGGCCTAAAGCACACAAAAATAACGATGGTACAAGAATTAAATAATATATGGCGTTTAGAAAATTATGCCAGTAGTAAGGAGATTGCGCACTCTCAACTGTCATATTAATTTCTCTAAGCTGAACGCCAGAAAAAAGTGCAAGAGATCCGGTGATTACCACTACTTTTATCAGAGCATCTGCTAGAAAATAGGCGATCAACAGCATTAAAAAGAAGTACAAAATCCAATGCCAGGTCTTAATATTTAAAGATCTCATGGTTCCTCCTCAAACAAGAATGGCTTATTTTATCATATAGGCCTCCTGAAGCTCAGAATTTAGATTTGAGCTGAGATTGCACCTGACTGAATGTAGTGTGAAATTTTCGATGATTTCCTTTACACCTGGCCTTGTTTTGAGGCTTTTGATTTCTTGTAGATTGAGTGCTTGATAGTTGAACAGTTTAAAACTAGAAAACTGATACTGCTTGAGATCAATTTTAAGATGATAAATACTAACAGAGATATCGGTAATGTCTATTTTAAAAATTGGTTTTAAGTTTTGGTTTAGAAGTTTGTGAGGGAAATCATTGTATATAGTTTGTTGTGTGAAGACTTCTCTTTGGAGGACTCTTAGAATTGAGGTGTAATGGCTATCTTGCTGCCTAGTATGACTCATGGGTAGTGTCCAGTCCCCTTTCTGGCCTAGTTTTCCATGGAGACTACTATCTTGTCCAAACAAGAAATATTCTGGAGCATTTATGTTCTCGATTATTAGTGCGGCTCCATATCTTCTGGTAACACCAAATCTTATATTGTGAAGGACTCTATGAAGAGTTTGCGTGGAAATTTTTAGACCTAATTTTTGGTGGAGTTTGCCTATGGAACCACCATATTCTTTTAGAAGACTAAAGAAATATAGGGACTCTGATAAATGGCTATTTGGACCGGCAGTAGTTACAACACCTCTTTTGTTTAGTAGGCGAGCAAAGCCAGCAAAGGATATAGGAAGATTGTATCTATGTTTTTTAAAAACAGATTCTATGGACTCGTATTTTAGATAGTCAGAGATTCGCTGATCTTCGAAAGTCATTTATTGTGGACCCTGCAGGAATCGAACCTGCGACCTCCTCGATGTAAACGAGGCGCTCTAACCAACTGAGCTAAGAGTCCGATGTGCGCGGGAGAGGACTTGAACCTCCACGCCTTGCGGCATACGCACCTCAAGCGTACGTGTATACCATTTCACCACCCGCGCAGATTTGTGTAACATTGTTTAGCTTTCTTTTTAAACAAATTACTTGATTATTATAATATATATGACTAATTAGAGTACTTGATTCTTTTTTAGCATATTTTAGTTGATAAGCAGAGTTGTTTTTTGCCTTAACCAAACTTCCTTTTATGCTCAACAGTTCGTTAATTTTTACCCTAATCCACTTTATATGATCTTTGCTGGCTGAGCAAAAACACATATAGTGCATGTGTGAGTTTTTCCATCTATTATCCTTGTATGCGTAAAATGTCCCGTCTCCGTCAAAATGTCCTCTTAGAAAGTCAAAAAAGAACTCATTTGGAATTTTTATAACTCCAAGAGTTTTTGTTTTATTTGGATATAATCCAATTGAGATAAGAAAGTTATAAAAAACAACATTTCCTATCTGTACTCTGTAACTGATTTTCCCCGAACCAGACTTTTTTTGCCCAATTTTGCTTCGAATATTTAGTGCAGTTTTGAGGTTTTGAATTTGCTCTATATCTTTGGAAGTGAAATCTACATGTCTTCTATCTTTAGACAAGCTACCATCAGTTGTTAAAAGACCCACTGCATAAGCTAGATTTGGAGACCATTTGGTTAATATTATACTTTTGGCCACTAAGGCAAATATAACATCTCATGGTGTATGCGTCTACCATTTTCGTAAAATGGTAAAAAAATGAGCGGGAAAAGGGACTCGAACCCTCGACCTTCTCCTTGGCAAGGAGACGCTCTAGCCAACTGAGCTATTCCCGCAACGACTTTATTTTAACAAACAATGTGCCAGGAGTGTGAGTTGAACACACATCTGAAGTTTTTCAGACTCCCGCCGTGACCACCTTGGCTATCCTGGCATTCGCTTTCAATTATATCAAGCGTTGGGCATTTGTGAGAAAATAGATTTGTTGGGCGGGTGGCGAAACTGGCAGACGCGTACGTCTCAGAAGCGTATGAGGAAACTCTTGGGGGTTCAAGTCCCCCCCCGCCCACACTATTTAAATAATTCTAGTTGTTCTGGTTTTCTAGTAAGGTTAAAGGTTGTGGGATGAAAAAGAGGAATGGCTGGGAGTTCTTCTGCAAAAGTTTTTTGGAAATCGAAGTAAATAGCCTTTCTTTGTTTCTGATCAGTAATAATGCGCCCGTCCTCTAGCAACTTGTCTATTTTTTCGTCGTTTCCACGCCCAATGTTTGTGCTTTGAGTGGAGTGCCACTCTCGATATTGATCTGGGTCAGTAGGGATATTAAAGTTTGTAAGAAAAAGTTGAAATTGTTCTGGAGTTGAAGTTACCACCTTTATGTTTATTTCGAAGATGTCGGAATCAAGTTGAGTTTTGATGTTTTCTGCTATTTTTAGCAGTTCAGGGCTAGTTGATAATTCCAGAGCTATTTTGCTTTTGGTTAACTCCTTCGCTCGTTGTGGGTTAAAGGCATAGGTTTTAACTACAGGGTTGTATCCCCAAGAAAGAGGGTTTATAGTGGTGAGACTTTCTTTTTCACCAAAACTTTTATCTTTGAGCATGTAAGCAATAGATTGTCTAACCTGCTTTTCTTTTAGATTGGGGTCTGTCTGATTAAAAATGAGTAAAACTGTTTGTGACAGATTTGGGAAACTTGTAACTTGTCCAAAACCGTTGGCTTCAGCAATCAAGTCACTTGGTAGATCTAAGACTGTATCAACTTGACCGAGTTTGTATGCTGTAAGTGCTTGTCTGGCTGTTGGATAAGTTTGAAAGGTGATTTGATTTTGTGAAGATTCTAAAATAACCTGAGTGATGACCCCACTAGTTCTTTGTTTAAGTTTTATGTTGTAGTCGCCAGCAACTTTTGAGTCTTTACTAACTAGCGGAATGTTTAAAAGTGAAACAAACGGAGAAAACTTGGTTGGAATTTGAAAACTAAGGGTGTAATTGTCAGGGGCTTGGATTTTGATATTTGGGATAGAAATCCGAACATCGTTTGCTGTCAGTAGTTGGCCATTTGACCATTTTTTATCTGGAAATAGCTTAAAGGTGTAAGTGCGGCCGTCTTCTGAGACGGTCCAATTTTCGGCAATGTTAGGTATTGGTTCTAATTGAGAATTAAAACTTATTAGACCGGCACTTAGGACATTGAGGATTCTTTGTGGTAGTTGGTTAGAGTTAAATTGACCTACAATACCAACTCGAACATTTTGCTTATTTTTTGGAAGCTTGGAAAGGACTTTACTGATTGCAAAAATTGAAGCAACTGTTACCAAAAGACTAAAGAGAACTATCCCACCATATTTTTTGGTGAAGCCACTTAAAAGCCAGATTTTTTCCCGAAGCTTACTCACCTTATTTCCAAATCGTAATGTTTAAGAAAGAAAGTCCAAGAAAGATGAGACTGGTAAATATGGTTGCCAAATAGAGAATCTTTTCTGGCCCTCTCTTGGTGTGAAAGCCTTTTTGGGTTGAACTGAAACCAGAACCTAAAGATGAGTCCCTTGACTGGAGTGTTATAAGAACAATAAGCAGTAAAGAAACGACAATTTGAAGGACTAAGCCAATATTCATATGCTTGATTATAATCTATTTACTCAGTGTCTTTTCGAAATAGCCAAAAAATAGCTGAATGAATCCAGTTTAGTAGCACTGATGTGATGATATAGGAAAAAAACAGATTGACAAAAAAGGCCGGAATTATGAAGCCGTAAAAGTCTAGGCCTTGAAACTGGAAACTTTTGACACTGATGCCATCGGCAAAAATTTGAAGTAAGAAAAGAGTAATCAGCCCAATTAGCCAAGTAAAGAGATTTAAGGTAATTAAATTAATAGGTAATAAAAGTAATTTTATTATAGGTTTAATGATCTTGTTTAATAAAAACCAAATTATTGAGGCTGTCAATAAAGTTTTGGTATTTAGATCCACCTGAAGACCGGGATAAGAAACACCCAAAAGATAAAAGGCTACAAAATTTACGAATATGTGACGTAGAAAAATCTTCATGCCTATTTTATATTAACATCGTTTTTCCTCGTTGCTTACGATGGAAATTATTTCCAAACCGGTGAGCTTCATTTCGAAGTAAAATTAACTGATTTAAGACCGGATCATCTAAATTAAGATTCAGTTGTCTAATTTTGTTTTGAGCGTCGTAGTAGATTAAGGTTTCTCTTTTTTTTGCCAAGGCAACTACGGCAATTTCTGGGGGTGTCACTGGCAAAACGATATTGAGTTGAGGCTTGCCGCCATCGAGAATAATAAGGTCAGGAATTTTCCAGTTTGAATGTTGAAGTCTTCTTGTAATTATTTCTTTCATGGCATATGGGTCCGAAGTAGAGTCATTGACATGAAAAAGGCGATATTCGGATTTTTTCAAAAAACCATCCTCCATAACGGTCATTGCCCCAACATAGTTATTTCCTTGTAAATGAGCAAGATCAAAACACTCTATTCGGTGTGGTGTACTGTTCAGCTTTGGGTGGTTGAGAGTTAAGTTAATTTTGTTTTGAGTGTTGGGTACCGACTCTGAAAGTTTAAGAAGTAAATTAATGTTGCCGGAGTCCAAAACTTCTTGTAATTTTTGATACTCATATTTTAATCTGGAAGCAGTTTCGTAGTTTTGCGTCGAGGAGTTTTTTTTAATTTCCCTCAGATAATGCTTTCTTAGATCAGTAAACTCGCCCGAGAGGAATTTTTTGGCAAGTCCAAGTCTTTTTTGATAGTCACTTATACTTATTTCTCTGCAGCAAGCTCCAGGGCACTGCTTAAGATGGTAATTGAAGCAGGCTTTGTTTTGGCTGTTGAATGGTTTAAGACAAAGACCAAAAGTTTTGCGGATTTGCTTTTGGAGAATTGTGGCAATACTGGCTGATGTATATGGTCCAAAAACTTGTTTGTTGTAGTCGTCAAGGTTAAACTGCTGGATGTCGGTTGCCCTACTAAAAACAACTTTTGTCTCAGGAGGATTGGTAAAAACAATATAGAGATTACTTTTGCCATCTTTTTGAATAGAGTTATATTTGGGACTAAATGTTTTTATATAGTTACTTTCAGCAATGATGGCCTGAATATCGTTACTGAATATCTTGTAGTAAATTGTCTTTGTTTGAGGGATGAAAAGTGCAGACTTTGAAGTGTTTGTCTGGTAGCCTTCGTAGTGCTGTTTTAGTCTAGATCTTAGGTTTATCGATTTACCTATGTAGAGAGGTTCTTTTTTTGAGTTTTCGAAGAAGTAAACTCCTGGCAATGAGGGTAATTGTTCCCAAAAGGATTCCAGAAGCGGCAAGAAAGAAAGGCGATGTGGTTTGCTCGGTTGTGGTTTGGATTTCGTGTTGTTGTCCATTGATGATTATTATAGACTTAGAGCCGTTTGTGTCGAAAAAGCTGATTGGCTTGGTTTTAATAGTGATTTCTGCTTTGGAGTATGGTGGAATAATTAGTGCTTGTACTAGCGGTTTCAAATAGCTATTTTCAACAACCTCTGCCTGACCATAAAAATAAACACCTTGTTCATTTTTAAAGGTTAACTTGGCACTATTAATTTTGTCTGGAGTAAGAGTCGGTACTGGTGTGGAGTTTGGAAAGACAACCTCTTTGCTTGGTATTATCTGAATTTGTTTTTCTTTGTTATTGGCATTTTTAAAACCACCAGCTGGTATTGGTTCTAGGGGAGTAAGGCCATGTATAGCAAAGACTATGTGATTAAAATCAAGTTTAGAAAAATAATCCAAACCTTTGGTGGTGTTTGCCCATGTAGGGTCTACTTGGATCCAAAGTTTTTTATCTTTATCGAAGTACTCTGGCCAGGCGTGTAATAAATCTATTTTGCTGGAAATAGGCTTTAGGTCCTGGTTATCGGAAATTGCATAGCCTTCTAATTCCCTTGCTGGTATACCCACCTTTCTTGCTAGTGTGACGAATAAATCAGTAAAATCAGTACAGATAGCACTTTGGTAGTTGCTTAGGATATCACTTGCCGGTTGCCTAACTGTTCCCGCCTCGTTTATTTTTTGATAGTCGTATTTTAGTTTGTTGGTAACATAGTCGTAGATTGCTTTGGGGTTGTTTAAGCTTTTGATTTCTGGGGTGGTAAAAGCACTGTGGTCGTAGTTCCATATTTGGTTATTTTCTGTGTACTTTTGGTCTGAAATTGGGCTGCGGGGCGAGTTTGGTTGAAAGTTGGTTTGAATATTTAAGTTGGCTGTTATGTTAATTGTTTGGCCAGGTTTTAGAGAATAGTATGCTAGCAAGTTTCCATCTTGATCCTCAGAAACACTATCTGGCATCGGAGAAATTGATTCATAAAAGACAGTTTGATAGGAAGTGTTCGGAATCAAGGTAATACTTTTTGTCAACTTTGTGCTTTGTTCGTTTTGAAGCTGATAATTAATTTTACCTTTGTAATACTGAGCTTTGCCAAAAATGGCACTAATGGGTTTGTTGGCCATGCTTTTGCTACTAAAATAGTAGGTGTTATTGTTTACAATGTCCGGCTTTGGATCGATGTAAGCGGGTTGCGGAAAATTTTCTGGCAAACTTAGAATTGCAGTTTGTTCAGAGATGCTTTCGTTACTTTCGAATCTTGGAATGTTGATTTGCCAGGTACTACCCTGCTTGCTGACGATATCAGTTGTTTCGTATTCAATGGTGAAGTTTCGAGTTTGATTTTTCCCTACAACTTTATTTGCAAAAGGAAACGAAATTATAGTTTGGTTTTGACTTTTAACGACATTGGGGTTTGCGATAGATACACCCTCGTCTAGAATCTTTAGGTTGTTTATTCTAGTCTCGTTTAAACTAATGCCATATTCTGTTGCGTAAACAACCGAGAGATTATTTTTTTGGTTTATGACAAAGGTTACTTTGGTATTGCCGTTTTCTTCGACTTTGTAATAAACCTGATATTTGGTATCAAACTTGGTTATGGCAAAGATTGGATTTTGAAGAGACGAGAAAAAAAAGCAAAAGAAAAAAATAAAAATTATATTTATAAATTTACCCATTATGACATTACCTTCTTTAGTTCTGTTGCTGTTGGTGTGTTGTATTTGCTAATAAAGTTTTGAGGATTACCGGAGCCAATAAGTTGACCACCCTGTTCACCTCCTTCTGGACCAATATCAATTATATAGTCAGAATTTTTAATCACATCTAGGTTGTGCTCGATCACGATGACGGTGTTATTGTTGCTTACCAAGTCAACCAAGGTTTGAACAAGCTTGTTTAAATCTTCAAAATGTAGCCCTGTTGTCGGCTCATCTAGAATATATACCGTGTGGCCACTACCAGTTTTGGCTAGTTCGGTAGAAAGTTTTACTCTTTGAGCTTCACCACCAGAGAGTGTTGGAGCAGATTGTCCAAGTTTTATGTAGCCCAAACCGACCTTGAGGATAGTTTGAAGTTTTTTGTTGATCCCAGGATGGTTTGCAAAAAAGTTGGCAGCTTCGTCCATTGTCATGTCCAAGACTTGGGCAATATTTTTGCCTTTGTAGAGAACTTCTAAAGTCGGTTCATTAAATCTGGTACCCTTACAAGTTTCGCAGGTAACATAGATGTCTCCCATAAACTGCATCTCTATTTTTATTTGACCGTCTCCTTGACAAGTTTCACAGCGACCCCCTTTAACGTTAAAACTAAATCTACCAGGGGTATAACCTCTGAAGCGGGCTTCTTGAGTGTCGGCAAAAAGCTGGCGAATCATGTCAAAGACTTTTGTGTAAGTGGCGGGGTTACTCCTTGGAGTTTTGCCAATTGGGCTTTGATCTATGAGCGAAACTCTTCTAACAATATCAGGGATGGTAATACTACCGTAGGCGATATCTTGTTTGTGATGCAGGGGGTTTAGTTTTTGAGAAAGTGATTCAAAAAGAGTGTCAACAATCAGCGATGACTTCCCTGAGCCAGAGACACCTGTTACACAAATAAATTTATTTAGTGGAAATTCAACATCCACGTCTTTTAAGTTGTGATGAGTGCACCCAGTTAGGCGAATATTGGCCGGTGACTCTTTTGGTTCCTTTGGTTTCTTGGCCTCAATTTTCTTACGACCAGAAAGATATTGTCCCGTAAGAGAGCTAGAGACGAGCATTTGTTCCATAGTCCCTTCAAAAGTTATTTGTCCGCCCAGGTAACCTGCATGTGGACCAAATTCAACCAAGTGATCGGCATTTTCCATAGTTTGCTGATCGTGTTCAACAACAACTAGAGAGTTTCCTAATTTGACTAGATCTTTTAAAGTGTTTATGAGCTTGGCATTGTCACGTTGGTGCAGACCAATTGTTGGCTCGTCTAAGACATAAAGAATGCCTGTTAGTCGAGAGCCGATTTGACTAGCAAGACGAATTCTCTGAAGTTCTCCTCCTGATAGTGTTCCAGATTCTCGAGAAAGGGTTAAATAATCTAGTCCAACTGAGATGAGAAAATTGAGGCGATCAGAAATTTCTTTGACAATGGGTTCAGATATCTGTCTTTCTTGGTTTGTTAGTTTTTCACCAATACTGCGGATAAATTGATATGACTTAACTGTCGGCAGTAAAGCAACATCGCTAATAGATAAATTGTCGACGGTTATTGCTAGAACTTCTGGCTTTAATCTGGT
The DNA here is from genome assembly GCA_001776275.1 of Candidatus Collierbacteria bacterium RIFOXYD1_FULL_40_9. Taxonomy (GTDB): domain Bacteria; phylum Patescibacteriota; class Microgenomatia; order UBA1400; family MFAQ01; genus MFAQ01. The sequence goes on along the minus strand of MFAQ01000041.1, from coordinate 44,933 downwards.
TCCATTGCAAGTGGGGCAGGTTTTTTTAATTAAGTATTTTTCAATCTCTTGTTTGAAACTTTCGGATTGAGTTTCTTCGTAACGTCTTTCAAATTCTTTAGCTAGTCCCAGATAAAACATTTTGCGAATAACTTTTTTGCCATGTCTGTTTAAACCCCTAATACTAAATAGTTTCTCACCAGAACCTGCGTAAAGTAGCTCTTTTTGAACATCGCTCATTTGTTCTATTGGCGTGTTACCAAGGAAGTCAACAGAGCTCATGACTTCCAGAATAAGTTTGGCAAACCAGGTGCGATTTTCAAATTGTGAAGCCAGAGGTACAATTCCACCCTCTAGTAAGCTGAGTGATGGGGAAATGATCGAACTAAAATCTAAAACCATTTTAGTTCCCAAACCTGTACACTCAGGACAAGCTCCATCTGGGGCGTTGAAGGAAAAATACCTTGGCTCAATTTCGGGAATTGAAATATTGCAAATTGGACAAGCCAATTTTTGAGAGAAAAGGTGATCTTCCATTTCTTCTGGGTTTTCGGGGAAAGAGAGAGAGGCATCATTAATAATAGAAACATAAACCTCGCCGTCTGCGATTTTTAGAGATTGCTCGAGAGAATCGATCAGGCGATTCTTTTCGTATTCTGGGTTGCCATCGACCTGACCTATGACCAGTCTGTCTATGATAGCTTCTATATTGTGACGATTGTTTTTAAACAGAGAAATTGTGGATGAGGCTGGGAAAAATTTACCGTCAATGCGGACGCTAGAGATTCCTTGTTTCACGAGTGAAGGCAAAAGTTCTTTAAATTCCCCTTTTTGGTTTTTGATGATGGGTGCCAAAATTAAAATTCGAGTGCCTTTGTTTTTGTTGTAACTTGGGTGACTAGTGGCTAGCTCAATTACAGATTTGTAAATTTGGTTGATATCAGCTGGCTGTATTTCTCGACCACACTGAGGACAGTGAGGGTGACCAATGCGAGCAAAAAGAAGTCTTAGGTAATCATAAATTTCGGTAACAGTACCCACTGTGCTTCTTGGATTATGGCTACCTTGCTTTTGGTCGATAAGGATGGCGGGTGAAAGACCTTCGATCTGGTCTAAGTCTGGTTTGCTCATGACTCCTAGGAACTGTCTGGCGTAGGAGCTAAGGGACTCTACATAACGGCGCTGACCTTCGGCATAAATAGTATCGTGAGCCATGCTAGACTTGCCCGAGCCGGAGACACCAGTGAAGACAACTAGCTTATTTTTGGGGATAGTTAAGTTGACGTTTTTGAGGTTGTGCTGACGAGCACCTTTGATGATTAAATGTGTACTAGGTGAGATTTCTGGCATAACTATCCATTTTAGCACTTTTTACCAAAGAATACCCAAACAAAACTAGTTGTTGACAGGAGCTGTTTGGGTGTAAAATAGGCTGTATCTTAGAACCTGAAAAGGTTACGTAAAGGAGATACATATGTCAGAGGATTTTGTTGCGAGGTTGTTTTTTGTTGATGATCTGTGTCCATCGTGTCCAATGTATGTTTTTGTGAACCATAAATGGCAAAGAGCTAAGCTTGGTGAGACCCCAGTTGCGGGCGATCATATTGTCTTAGACATGAGAACTGAGAAGATTGTTAATAAAAATGGCGGATATAGAAAGATGGCACCAAGAGAAAAAAGACTGTGGAATGGATCTTATCCCGATGGAATGCCAGTAAGCAATGCTCGTGTAGATCATCATGACCTAGATGAGCTTGAAGATATGTTGTTACTTGATACCCCCACCGAACGATTGCGCGCTACCAGAATTTAAACTATTTGCCTCTGTTTTCAGAGGCATTTTTTGCACATAACAGTATCTGTTAAAGGGTGTAAAATAGGCTGTATCTTAGAACCTGAAATGGCTTAAACAGAAGGAGTTGGAGAATGACTGGAACAAAAGGTGGTCCTAGGTTGTTTTATTCCTCACCAGATTGTGGCTCTTGCAAGTTGTCGCTTTATGATTTCAATGAATTGGAATGGATTTCAAATACTACTTACTCTCCTGTGCCTGGTGATCACGTAGTTATTGATGGCGTTGAGCAGGTTTTTTTAGGGGACGATGAGTATCGTTACTTAGAAGTTGATGATGAGCAGATGTGGGATGAGCAGAGTCTGCCGGATGAGATTCATGCTCCGGATGCCAGTATCGATGACTTGGAGGATGATCCATATATTAGAGTTCGCAGACGTTACATCCTGTCACATTGGTAAAAATTGTAAGAAACCTTCAGGTAACCTTGGAGGTTTTTTGTTGCTTTTTGTGGCTGTATTGGTTACAATGACCAGTAACTTAAAAAGGAGCTATCAGAATGCGTGATGATTCTGCTTTCAATAGAAGAAAACGGAAGGAACTAGTTGAGACTTTTCCGCGCGTGGAACCAAAATTCAGACCAATACAAAAGGATGAGATTTTAGGTTTAAAGCCCTTGGATCAAATTCCTGGATTGTACAGAATAAACGAGAAAACTAATACCTTTGAGCCAAAAGCTGTTCCTAAGAGAAAAGGCAACTTGGTGGTTGTTAAAGGAAAAAAGTGTCCAAAACAAATGGAACAGAATGTAATTTGTGATGACGTGGATTATTTTGACAACCTTGAGTTCAAGGTCTGGGTTCCGTATTACTTTTTTTACGTCGGTCAGTTCGTGACGTTTTGGACTAAACAAGCTGAGTACATTTTCCAGATCTTTCCGAACGATGATCCCCGGCTTGGCGAGTTTCAGCTAATTGAAAAAAGAGCTGTTGTTCGTCAACCTGGAAGTGAGTTCCGTACCGCAAAGACCAAAAGTGTCTAAACCACTCCCCAGCAATAGGGGAGTTTTTTGTATTTTTGTTATGGTATAAACTAAACTATGAACTGGAATAATGGGGAGTGGTTTGGTCATAAATCAAACAATAAAGTTAAACTTTCTGAACCGACTATTGTTGATAGTGCAGGAAGTGAGGACCGTGCCCTAGAAACAAATTTGAGTTCAAAAGAGTTTAGAAATAAGCTTGACGAGCTTATGGTAAAAATTGACCGTTCTGGTGAGATTGACTTGATTGCGATAAAGAATCTATATCGAACTTGGAATAGAGAGCATCTTCAGGAGTTTGGAGAGTCAGATGATATTTTTTTGTCTTTAATAGATGATTTCTTGTCTACGTGTGCTGTATTTGAATCCATGGAAGTTGCGAGAAGACCCGCTAAGGACAGAACTAAGTCATCGGAAATGATCAGAAGTATAGAGTTGCAGCGCGAGTTAATAAAAATAGTTGACGAATCTGTAGATTTTGATAGTAATGGTAGTGTTGTTGTTAAAGACGAACAAGCTTTCTCCCGAACTTTTGCGACACTAGAATTTTTAGACAATCTCTCTTCACTTATAATTGAAAAAGGTGGTGGTTCGAAAGAATTTATGCCAAAAAAATACTTATCTGGTTTGAGGTCGATGGTGTGCGCGTTTTGTCTAGCAAAGGGAATCGGTGCGAGGGTTGAGTTTGCAGAACCGGAGTTTGACCAGAAGTACGACCTGGATATGGTAGTTGTTAAAGATAACAAAAGAATTTCACTTGACGTTACTACAATACAAAGAGATGACTTTAATACTGCCTACGGATTTCAATTTTTTAAAGAAGATAAGCGTTCGAGAATTCCTGATGTTGTTTATCATCAACTAAAATTGACCTCAAAGGCAAAACTTATGCTGCCAAGTGCTTTTACTGGCCGTGGATATTATTCTGGTGAAAGAGGAGGAATTATACTTGGTTTGCCTGGTCGAAAAATGCTAGAAGGTTTTAAGAGAGTTTTTTGATGCTATCACGGTAGCGAGCGGCGAGTTCGAAGTTCCAAGAGTTAGCGGCTTGGTTCATCATTTTTTTAAGTTTAGTGACTAGTTGCTTCTTCTTTTGAGGAGTAAGGCTTTCGGCGTTGATATCTTCTATTTCGGTCCAGCCGTGCTCAGCTAACTCCTTTATTCTAGGAGCTGGTTTACTGTCATCTCGCTTTAGAAGCCTTTCTCTAATGGGCTTGTTGATGCCGAGCGGTGTAATTTTATGATCAATATTGTACTTTTCCTGGACAGATCGCCTTCGTTCTGTTTCGCTTATAGCTGTCCTCATGGAGTCGCTCATCTTATCGGCATAAAGAATAACCTGTCCATTGACATGGCGAGCAGCTCGACCCATTGTCTGTATAAGCGCGGTTGGAGTGCGCAAAAAACCTTCTTTGTCGGCGTCCAAAATAGCAACAAGGGAGACTTCTGGGAGGTCCAGACCCTCGCGCAAAAGATTGATACCTATGAGACAGTCAAATTCACCGTTTCTTAGTTTGTCCAAGATGTCGGCTCTGTCTAAAGTGTGAATATCGGAGTGTAAATACTCTGCTTTTAGGCCATATTTTTCTTTGAGATGTTCAGACAAGTCTTCAGCCATTTTTTTGGTCATCGTTAAAATTAATGTTCTCTCCCCTTTTTCTTTTTTCATGAGAACTTCTTTGGTTAAGTCATCTACCTGACCCTTGCTTGGTCTGACAGAAATAATTGGGTCGAGTAGACCAGTGGGGCGGATAAGCTGCTCAGCGACAGTAGGGATTTGTGAGGTTTTGGATAGAGAGAGTTCGTGCTCGCTGGGAGTTGCTGAAACATACAGGTTTAGTGGTGTGCGAGACTGGAACTCGGTATAAGTTAAGGGGCGGTTATCTTTGGCACTTGGCAGACGAAAGCCAAAGTTAATTAAATTTTCTTTTCTAGCTTGGTCGCCGTTGTGCATGCCGCGGATTTGAGGAAGGGAGATGTGAGACTCGTCTATTACAGTAAGGAAGCCTTGCTTGTTAAACTTTTTGGCGTTGTAATGGAAGTATTCCAAAAGCGAGAAGGGTGCATCGCCTGGCTGACGGCCGTCGAAGTAGCGAGAATAATTTTCGATACCACTGACAAAACCAGCCTCTTCGAGCATACCTAAGTCGTAGTTTACTTTTTGTTCTAGGCGATAGCTTTCTATAGTTTTTCCTTCTGACTTAAACTTTTCGATTTGTTTTTGTAAGTCAGATCTGATTTGGTTAAAGGCTTGCGATTGGGTTTTGGGATTGGTTATAAATAATTTGGCAGGGTGGATAGTAAGAAAGTTGTTGTAGTTTTTTTGATTTTCGGTTTCTTCTAATTTGGTGTAATTTAGTGGATCTAGAATTTCGTAGTCGACCAAGGACTTCTCATCGAAGTTCATAGATATGATGCAGTCTTTGTAGGAAGGGAAAAGTTGAACGTTGTTGCCGACAGCCCGAAAGTATCCCCTACCAAGTTCTGAATTGGTGCGAGAGTACTGCATGTCGGTAAGGCGCATAAGAACAGTATCGCGGGAAATTATTTGACCCTTAACTAACATGAGCAAATTTGCTTCTTGGTCGGTTGGTGAGCCAATGTTATAGATACAAGAGACAGAGGCAATAACGATGGTATCGGGGCGAGAAAGCAAGTTGGCGGTGGTAGTTAAGCGAAACTTGTCGATTTCGGGGTTTATGTCGGCTTCTTTTTCGATATAGGTATCGGTTGCGGGGATGTAGGCTTCTGGTTGGTAGTAGTCGTAGTAGCTGACAAAATAGGAGACAGCGTTGTCTGGAAAAAAATCACGGAATTCTTGGTAGAGTTGAGAGGCCAAAGTTTTGTTGTGGCATACTACCAAA
>MFAQ01000041.1:32201-39245 GCA_001776275.1 Candidatus Collierbacteria bacterium RIFOXYD1_FULL_40_9 | reverse complement strand
TAATGTTAGCGACAGTAAAAGTTTTACCACTACCAGTAACACCCAAAAGGGTTTGGTGCGGGTTTTGCTGGTTGATACTTTTGGAAAGGGTTTCGATAGCAGAAGGTTGGTCTCCGGTTGGCTGGTAGTCAGATTTGAGATTAAATTCCATTGACTATATTTTCGCATCAGCTAACAGCTAAAGCAAATTAGGCTGACAAGCAAAAAACTCCCAGATTTCTCTGGGAGAGCGATTTAGTTGTTTATGAGAACTTGACCTCTTTGAGATTGTCGACTTCGTTGACGATTACACTGACGAAACGTGATAGTTGGGCTGGTGTACCCGAGGCGCTTAGTAGCCTGAGTTTGGGGCTTTTCCAGTTTCGTGGTTTTCGTACCTCGAAGCAGAACCATGGTGCCATGTAATCTTTTTCGCGGGCGACCCATTCGAACGATATTTTTACGCGGTCGAGTGGACCGTCGCAGATATCCTCGTAGGCCTGCTCGAATACTTCTCGGACCGCGCTTACTCTGAGGTAGTGGTTTTCGAATTCGCGCTCGCCGTATAGGGGGATGTATCCGGCTGTTTTTTTCCAGTTGAAGGCACGCTGGTTGAGCTGTTGGATGAGCTCATCTGCAGCGGACTGGATTTTTTTGAAGCTTGCTACACGTCTTTTGCCCGACTCTGCGTCTCCGTTGTAGAGACGTTTTGCGATTGACCAGAGTTTGTAGCGGATCAAAAGTTTCTCCTTTTTTGTCTGATAAGGAACACTAGAGGATATTATACCACTGTGGTGCCTGTACGGGTTTTGTTTGTTGACATTTGGGTAATATTTGGTAAAGTGAAAGTATGGCAGTCACACTATACAAAAGACAAAGGCAGATTGTCGAATTTATCTCTCAATTTATTCAGAAGAATGGTTTCTCCCCTACTTTATCGGAAATAGCTGAGGCTATCGGCGTCTCTTCATTGGCTACTATTCACGAACACCTACAGGCATTAGAAAAAAAAGGTGTTATCCGTAAGTTTGATGGAGCTATTCGTGGAATCGAACTTATTGACAGACCAAGTGTAGAGATGTCTTCTTTGGAACTTCCTATACTAGGGTTTATTGCAGCCGGTAGACCAATAGAGCCAATTACAGATCCAAATGCTTCGATTCGAGTTTCTTCGTCTATGGTTTCGGGAAAGAAAAGGGCTTTTGTTCTTCAGGTCAAAGGAGACTCGATGATAGAAGAGGGAATTTTTAACCAAGACTTCGTAATTATCGAAGAGTGCGATGCTACTGTGGTTAAGGATGGCGACATCGTGGTGGCTTTATTGGAGAATGGGTTAGCAACTCTAAAGCGTTTTTTTCGTGAAAGAACTAGAGTTCGTTTGGAACCGGCAAATTCTTCCATGTCCCCTATTTTTGCCATAAATGTAAAAGTGCAGGGCAAGTGTGTGGGGGTGATCCGCAAGTTTGCATAAAAAAACCCTCCTTAGGTCGGAGGGGTGTTTGAAGTTACTCAAGTATGATTTTGCCATCCAGGGAAGCTGTAACAATGGTAATAAATTCTATGCTGGTGGATCCGTCGCTATAGGAATGTGTTACAGGACTACACACCTTTACTTTAATTAGCTTATATTTCTTTGTTTTTAGTTGATTAACCAACTCTGATACTTTTTGATCTACAATTTTCTCATCTAGGGAACAGAAGGTTTGTTGGACAAAGTTTTTAAGTGCCACGTTAACTCCTCATAAAAATGTGCTTTTGAGATTATCATACACGATTTAGTTTAAAATACACTAAATGAAACTAAAAATAGTAGGTTTGCCGATTGGGAATATAGAGGATATTTCTTTGCGAGCGTTGAGAACTCTAAAAGAAACAAAGTTTATTGTTTGCGAAGATAGTAGAATGTTTAATAGTTTGTGGATGAAACTCAAACAAATGAGTTTGGTAGATAATTTTTCGGGCAGAATAAAGTTTATTAACGATTTTAACGAGTACAAAAGTCTACCCAGGTTACTGGAAGAAATGGATATGCTGGAGGAAGCAGTGCTAGTTTCGGACGCTGGCATGCCTCTAATCTCTGACCCGGGTTACAAAATGGTTTCTGAAGGTATTGCACGAGGTTGGGAAGTATCCGTTGTTCCAGGTCCAACAGCAGAGAGTGCGGCATTGGCAGTTTCTGGTCTTCCTACCGACAAATATTTATTTTTGGGGTTTTTGCCAAGAACAAGTGGCAAGAGAAAAACAATGTTGGAAAACACCAAAAAGATGCAGGAGCTGCAAAAATTTAGTGTAGTTATTTATGAATCAGCAAACCGACTTGAAAGGTTGTTACCGGATTTGAAGGATGTTTTTGGAGATGAGGCGAAAATTTGCTTAGCTGTAGACCTGACAAAGATTTCAGAGAAAATAATTAGAGGGAATTTGAGGAAAGTGATTGAAAGACTAAAGGAACTAAAAGGAAAAGGTGAGGTAACAATTGTGTTGTCTGCGTAGTCCCTGGATTCCGGGTCGAGCCCGGAATGACAAGGAACTAATTAATGTGCAACATTGCCTAAGAAATCAAGTTATTACCGGTCATTTCGACTGGTTTTTCGATGTTTAGAAGTTTGAGAATGGTGGGAGCCACATCACCGAGTTTACCTGGATTGAGTTTAAATTGATTATCAGCAGGATGATAAATAATTAGTGGCACAGGTGAGGCAGAGTGCTCGGTATCGATGTTACCCGTGTCGTGGTTAATTAGCTCTTCGGCATTACCATGATCTGCAGTAATAACAAGGTAGGAGTTTGTTTCTTTGGCTAAATTTATTAATTCACTCAGAGCTAGGTCAGCGGCTTTAATGGCTTCAATTGTTTTTTCGATTTTTCCGGTATGGGCTACCATATCAGGACAAGCAATATTTAAAAGACCAAAGATATAGTCTGTGGTTTTGAAATTTTCTGAGAATTTTTTGACAAGTTCCTCGGTGGACATAGCTGGAATAAGGTCATAGGTGGTTACTTTTGGTGAATCTATATATTGTCTTTCTTCACCAACAAAAACCTCTTCTGACTGACCGTTAAAAAAGTAGCTAACCATAGCAATTTTCTCGGTTTCTGCCATTCGTAATTGTTTGTAGTTTTTTTCTGAAATAATCTGACCTAAAGTTTTCGTGACCGTTGTGGATCCAAAAATGGTTGGGTTACCAAACTCCTTTTTGTATGGAGTCATAGTAACAAACTTTTGATTTGGGAGTGGATGTTCTAGAAACATTTGAGTTAGTTGTCTTGGTCTATCGGTTCTAAAGTTAAAGAAACAGACAGCATCGCTCGCTTTTACCCTAGTATTTTTGAAATTGCTAGTTATGGCAGTTGGCTTAATAAATTCATCAAAGATACTTTTGGCGTATTGACTGGTAATAAAATCCTCACTGGAAAGACCTGTGTTTTCGTCACCTTGAAGTAGACAGTTGTAAGCTGCTTGAGTTCGATCTAGTCGTAAGTCTCTGTCCATTGCGTAGTACCTGCCCATAATGGAGGCAATTTGACCAATACCAATTTCATTAATTTTTTCTTCAACTTTTTTTATCTGATTAATGGCATCATCAGGCGGACTATCTCTGCCGTCGGTAATTAGGTGCAAGTAAACATTGTTTATGCCTTGTTTTTTAGCAAATAACATAAGCGCAAACAGATGATCGTTGCTAGCGTGGACGCCAGAGGCACCTATAAGACCCAATAAATGAAGATCTGAATCAAAACTTTTAATATGTCTTGCAGTACCAAGAAGTGTTTGGTTAGTAAAGAAACTACCGTCGGCAATACTCATGTTGATCAAGGAGAGATCTTGGTAAACAGTGCGCCCCGCACCAAGATTTAAGTGTCCTGTCTCACTATTACCATCCATTTCTTCGGGTAAACCGACAGCGGGACCTGAGGCTTTTAGGGTTGTATTGGGGAAGTTTTCTAGTAGAAACTTATAAACTTGTGGATTAGCTTTAGTAATAGCATTGCCTGCTGAGTCAGGAGCAATACCCCAACCGTCTAGAATACAGAGGATACACTTTTTATTAGACATAAAAAGTAAAGTACTCAAAAAACCAAAAATTCAAAAACTCAAGATTTTGAATATTTATATTTTTAGTTATCACGTTGTTCATTATTGATTATTTTGGAGGAATTCTTGGATATAGAGTAGTCTGTTATATTTTGCGACTCGTTCACCTCTACCGGGGGCACCAAATTTGACAAAGTCTGCACCAGTGCCGACAGCCAAGTCAGCTAGAAAATCCTCTTCAGTATCCCCTGAGCGATGAGAAATAATGACAGACATATTGTTTTCTTTGGCTAGCTTTATAGTTTGCAAAGTTTCTGAAATTGTGCCAACTTGATTTGGTTTTATGAGAACCGCATTGCAGGCATTTGTTTCGATAGCCTGCTTAAGTCTGTTTTTTTTTGTTACCAGTAGGTCGTCCCCAACCACCATTATTTGTTTTCCCATTAGGGCCTGGAAATTACTCCAGCTTTGCCAGTCGTCTTCGCCAAAGGGATCTTCGATGGAAAGAAGACTGTACTTGTGATACAGGTCATTGAGAAATGCACCAAATTGCTCGCCATTCATTGGGTCTTTGTTGTCCGTTATAGTAATTTTACCGTTACTAAATAAACTAGAAGCAGCAATATCTAGGCCCATATAGACATCGTCATTGATTTTAAATTGACTTGTTTCTATTGCTTCTACTAGCAGTTCGATAGCATCGGTATTTGAAAACAGGTTGGGTGCAAAACCTCCTTCATCGCCAACTGAGTGAATTGCTTTTTTTTCGATAAGAATATTTTTTAGTAAATGGTAAAGCTCAGTTCCCATCTCCAGACTTTCCGAAAATAATTTTCTGCTTGATGGAATGCAGTGGAACTCTTGAAATTGTAGATTGCCTGCTCCGTGTCGACCGCCATTAATAAGATTAAAAATCGGGGTAGGCATTCTGGTAGCAGTTGGATTAATAAGACCATACTTTTGCGAAGTGTACTGAAAGCTCTGTAAATTGTTGCAAGCCGCACCCAATTCAAAGCAGGCCTGAGACACAGAAAGTATTGCATTGGCTCCTAATTTGGACTTATCTTGTGTGTTATCCAGATTGATTAAAGTTTGGTCAATATCATTTTGTTTTTGCGGATCTAAACCTATTATGGCTTTTGCAATTATTAAGTTGACGTTGGCTACCGCCTTCAAAACACCCATGCCATTGTAGCGATTATTGTCACCGTCTCTTAGCTCTTTTGATTCGTATTTACCCGTTGAGGCGCCACTAGGAATTGAAGCAACCGCGCCAAAACCATCATCGGTCCAGATAGATGTTTCAAGTGTAGGGTTGCCACGAGAGTCTAGTATTTCTCTGGCGTATACAGTTTTGATTGTTGACATGTTATTTTTTTATTTCTGGATCCCGGATCAAGTCCGGGATGACAGCCGTAGCTGTCATTTTAAGATTCGTTTTTCAATAAAGGCAATGTTTCTTCTGGTATTATCAACGGCATCGGGACTAACGGATACGGAAGTAATTCCCCATTTAACAAGTTTTTCGACCAAATCTGGATACTGACTAGCAGCTTGTCCACAAAGCGAGCAAGTAATTTTGTGTTTGGCTGCAGTTTTAACAACATGCTCCAGGGCCCAAAGGACGGCTGGATTATTTTCATTAAATTCACTGGCGACCATTTCGTTATCACGGTCAGTTCCCAAAATTAACATGGTTAGGTCGTTACTTCCAATTGAGACGCCATCAATACCAACCTTGATAAATTCCTCCAATAATATGACATTGGCGGGAATTTCGACCATCATCCATAGTTTAAAACTATTCGAGCGAGCAAGACCTGCAGCAGCCACTAGTCTTTTTACTGCGATTAATTCTTCTACATTACGGACGAAAGGGATCATAAGGTGGAGGTTTTTAAAACCAAACTTATTTCTTACCAGCTTAATTGCTTCTAGTTCTAAATTAAAAACAGCTTCGTCTTTTATGTATCTGTAGGCACCTCTAAAGCCTAGCATAGGGTTTGGTTCGACTGGCTCAAAATGAGTACCACCTTTTAGGTTTCTATATTCATTGGTTTTAAAATCAGAAGCACGATAAACAACAGGTCGATTGCCAAATGAATAAGTAAATTTGGCCAAGTTTTCGGCTAGGATTTTTATAAAGTCGTTTGATTTTTTATCCTCAATCATTTTTCGAGGATGAATGCCTATTTGAGCCATCATGAACTCAGCCCGAAGCAAGCCAACACCATCTGAATTGCCTTGGGCAACTACAGAAGCAAGGTCCGGCTCACCTAAGTTAACATATACTTTGGTGGCTGTTTCGGGGAAAGTTTCTTCTTTAAAATTTTCTTTAACCACACTGGTGTCTTTTTCGGGAAGCCCATTATAAATAACACCACTAGACCCATCTACAGTAATAACTTGATCTACCTTTAAAAGTTTACTGGCGACTTTTGCTCCTACAACTGCCGGAATACCTAATTCTCTGGAGACAATAGCGGCGTGGCTAGTTTGGCCACCTTTGTCGGTGACTATGGCACTGGCTCGCCTCATTGCGGGAACAAAGTCTGGGCTGGTCATTTCGGTTACCAGAACATCACCTACTTTTACCTTATCTATTTGACTGGCAATAGTGATTTTGGTGACCTTACCAAAACCAATTCCAAAGGAGGCGGGTTCGCCTTGGATTATGGTTTTTAGATTTTTTATTTGACTTGGTTTGGTGATTTTTTTGGAGCTAATGAAATCCAGGGTAGTGATTGGTCTGGTCTGAACCAAATAAATTTTACCGCTTTCGACGGCGAACTCACTATCTTGGGGGAAGAAATAATGTTGATGAACTTTTGCAGATAGTTTGGCTACAGCAATTACTTCATCGTCAGTGAGTTTTCTTTGGTTTATTTTGGTTTTTGGGACATCAACTTTTTTCACTCCACTTGGATGGTTTCGAACCTCCATGATAGTTTGAGGAACAAAGGAGCGAGAGTGGATAGTAAAGTCTTTCTTGTTTACTATGTAGTGATCAGGATTGACTACACCTTGTA
>MFAQ01000041.1:28845-32175 GCA_001776275.1 Candidatus Collierbacteria bacterium RIFOXYD1_FULL_40_9 | reverse complement strand
CGGACTGTATCATAAGTTGCACTGGGACAGCGAGCGCAACCTTGAAGTGATCGTAACCTTTGGTAGCTCTATAAAATATGGCTCGCGCGCCCCAAAGAGATCCCCAGGCATGGCGAATTGCTTGGATTAAGTTAGACTCACCTTTTATATCCAAGTACGACTCTTGTTGACCAGCAAACGAGGCGTCCGGTAAGTCCTCTGCTGTGGCAGAAGAGCGAACAGCAACTAAGGGTGCGCTATCACCTCTTTTTAAGTTTTTGTAGAAGTCAAAAATTTGTTTAACTAAGTCACTTGGAATATCTGCGGTGTGGATTAACCTTTGGATTTTAATTGAAGCTTTTTCTAGTTCTTTTTGATTGTTGACATCTGACTGACGAATAATCTCTTTAATAACGGGTTGTAGAGCATTGTGTTCGATAACATACTCATAGGCAGATGAAGTAACCACAAAACCATTTGGGACGGGTAAGCCAATGCTGTACATTTCACCCAAATTAGCACCTTTGCCACCAACCAAAGGAATATCATCTTTACGGATATCTGAAAAAGGGAGGACTAGGGCAGGCTGGCGGGGCATGATTATATTTTTACCTTATTAGTGATACTTAAATAATAGCTAAAATAAGACAAAAAGACCACTGATTCGGCGATTTGTTCGAACCAGTCCAAACTATCTGGCTTTATGTCAGTGTAATTTATTCTTTTCTGAGAAAGAATTTGCTTGAAGTCGCTAACTTCGGATTTTATGTTGTTTGGAAAAAGGTCAGAGTTTAGTAATAATACTTGGTATTCTGACAATACTCTTGTTGGGTAAGTAAACATGTTTTCGATAAGGTATTTAACTTCTGGAAAATCCCAGGCTGCTGAAAAGCATTTACTTTGATTGGTGATGAGACCGCTAACGAATTTGCCTACACCAGACAAGTGGCCGGCGCTAAAAACAAGAACTGCTTTTTGGGCATGTTTTTTGGCGAGTGACTTGGCAGAATTTGTTTTGGTGTCGATATCTTTTGTAAGCTTGCTGCTTGTGGTTTCGATTATCTTGTAAATATTGCTCAGGTTTATAGCCTTGGCAGCTTGAGGGTTAAAGCGCGTTAACAAGCCAAGAATAAATCCGAAGGTGTGAGCAGTGCTTTGGAAAGTGATATCACCTTGATTTTCTGTTTGATAGTTGGAGCTTGCCAGATAAACAGCTTGGCATTTTTTATTTTCGATTTCAGAGATTATAGATTTTGTTTCAGATTGGTTTGGCTCGCTCGCCAAAACCAAGAGGAGGGAGTTGTTTGTAATGTGATTTTGCAAACGATAGGTAGTGGAAATATGCAGACCGATGTTTAAAAAAAAGGGGCTAAAGGAATAAATTATTTCAGCCAAGTGTTTGTCTTTGCCGGTGGTAATGATGTTAAAGTCGGTGTATTCGGTGGGATTATAGTTAAGAAAAATATTTTGACCATCACTCACACCTTTTTCAAAGTGGCGACTAAATTTTGGCAAAACATCGTAGGCTTCAGAAAGGTCGTATTGGTGGTAGGTTTTGGGGTTGTCTAAATTAATACTCACAGTTTAATTCTATCTTATTTGCTTTTGAGTAACAAAAAACTCCCCACTGGGGAGTTTGTAAAATCTAGTAGGTGAATGCAAATTTCTTGCCTTCATAAAATTTAACCAGGATTCTTGTGGTGGAATCAGTTCTGACCTCATCATTTTTTTGTGGATAAGCTTCTCCTGATTTTATCTCTGCATCGGAGAGCAAGAACTCCCAGTTGATGGTTGGGCTAGTTATCTTGAAAAGATAGTCGGTGACAGATTTTTCACCATTAATAGTGGCTGCTCCAAGTAGTGGGTAGTAATAGGTTGGTACCTTTCGGGAAACTTCGATAATCTTAATGTCAGCGTCAGTGATTAGACAATATCCTCTTTCGGTGTACCAATTAAGGGCGTTCTGGAGGGCTTCTTCCTCTGTAATTGTTTTACTGGCTAAGTCAAAAGCGACAAGTACTCCAGAAGTTACAATACCAAAAAGAATAAATCCAATCCCAAACATAAGACTTTCAAAGTAATTTACAAAAACAAAACCGAGTATTAACGAGGCTAGTAAAGTAGCACTAGCAAAAAAACGAAGATAAATTTTGTCTCTTTTTGTCATTTTCACTCCTAATTTAAATGTATTTTGAGATATTATATCATAGCTATAGGTTTTAAAAACACCCTCCGGAGAGGGTGTGGCTTTGTTATCCTGAAAATGGAAAGGGGAATGGGTGTTGTTTAATGTGCTCAAGATATTCAGCGATTTTTGCTGGGTCGCCTGTGTATTTGCCTGTGGTATTAGAAAGCTTTGCTGTGCTTAGGATAGTTGCCCCCTCGTCTAAACTAACCCCAACTAGTTTAATTACGGTTCTTAGCGGTCGATAAGCTAGAGTTTTTTTAAAGAACTTCTTGTTGTTACTAAAGTGACCACCGATACCAAAAGCATCCTGATATCCTAGCTTCCTTATGTGTTTGCTGATTTTGATTGCCTGTATATCATCGAGCGAGTCAGTTGGCATTAAAGTGATTTCAGAAGGGACGGCGTTAATAGCTGGATTGGTTAAAAATGCATTCGCCATGTTTATTTGTCTGATTGGATCACCGCTGTCGAAACGGAAACTTTTGATTAAAAGTGCTAACTCCGGTGTGAGCGTTGCCCAAAAATAGGCATCTGTGAATGTGTCCATGAGAGCAGTACCAAGGTTATTACCGTACACAGCTCGCCACGCGGCATTAGCAGTTTGATTTGCCCACTCAATTCCAAAAACCGCGGCATGGAACATATACCACTGATGGGCAACGGTTCCCTTCGGTGCCAAACCGTTGAAATAGGCATGATATGGTACGCTTGCGCCAACATAGATACCCCCAGTTTTGAACGATCCACCGCGATGGAAAAGTGCATAGTTTGCCTGGTCGTGCATCCAGTTGTATGCTCTGCGCCGCATGGCAAATTCAGCTACTTTTAGCTCAGCTTCTATCATTCTATCGATACTTTCATACAATACTTCTAGCCAGTCGTCGTCAGGTAGCCAGCCCATCTCTTCGTTGTAAGTTTGAGAATTAATTGCGAGTAGTACTGTTTCAAAAAATATACCTAATGTGATTGGACCAAATACGCTTCCGTGCAAATGACCCTCACTATCCTGCCAAAATTTAACAAGTTCTGGGTTGTACCTATACTTTTCTCGCCAATCAAAGTAGCTTTTAGGAATAAAGTGCCACGAGTTTTTAAAAAACTCCATTTTATTTGGATCAGAACCGACTTTCTTTAAATCTTGAATTTTCTCGGTCAACAAGCCT
>MFAQ01000041.1:12169-28837 GCA_001776275.1 Candidatus Collierbacteria bacterium RIFOXYD1_FULL_40_9 | reverse complement strand
AAGCGTGACACATAGAGTCGTCATAGACATCATTTTCCAGAATGTCACGAATTATTTCATGACCAGAGCTTCTGAATTTAGGCATTTTCTCTCCTTTTGTCAGTGTGCGAATTTTATGGGATTATACAGTAAGTGTATCATGTACACTTAATTATGTCAAGAAAATCCCCTCTTGTGAGGGGTTATTCGGGTTCAGATTCAAAGGTCTCAAGTTGACCAGTGAGGTTCTTGTGTGGCAGTTCTTCTCTATTAATGAATTCTTCAGTGTAGCCCATATGGGTAATATTTGTGTAATGAAAGACCAAACCAGTTGTAGTCAATATTTCTGTTTCGCTCACCGCCTTCACGACAAACGTTTCAATTGTGTGTTGAATGTTGAGGTGATCTTTACCGGTAATGCGAACGATCTGACCAATTGCCAACCGACTAAACGCATATTTAAATAGGTCGAAGTCATTCTTAAAAATGTTAAGCACCCAAGCCTCCTTATGTAAATTTGCTTAAAGCGATTATACCTAAAGCTGGAGGAAAAAGTTGGTGAGTAGAGTTTTTAGATCCAGTTGGGTTCTGCCGGTTTTGATTGCCAAATCAATTTGGTAAAGTGACGCGTGCTGATCCAATAGATTGTCTAAGCTAAAGTTACCTGCTTGTTGTCTTAGTTTGTTTATAGCAAAGGGGGGAGCTTTTAGCTGAGAAGGATTTGTTTTGGCTATTATTAGTTGACGAATTTGTCTTACCAGCATAGCAAAGATAAACTCAGGTTCAATTTTTTTTGACAATAGATCGTTGAATGAAAGGAGTAGATTTTCTTTTTGGTTTGGGTTGAGTTTGTCTAGGAATCTAAAAATATCAACTTCAATTTTAAAGCTTTCAATTACTGCCCCTTTGAATTGTTTAAGGGTAGAAGGGTGAATGGCTTTGGTCTCGTAGAGAAGAAGACTTTGGTAGTTTTCTGTTTTTAAGAACTGAATAATTTTCTCTTGACTCTTTTTTTTCGATCCCGATAGTAGACCACTTAAGCAAACAAAGTTAGTGTTACCAAAGAGATCAGCTGGCTCTAGCTCTTGCCTTAGGGTTTCGATTTTTAAATTATTGGCATCAAGATTAATAACTTTATTGCCAAGATTTCTTTGTTGGTCACTAATTTCCACCAACCTTTTGGATGAGGCAAGATTGTTTTCGCCGTGAAGAATATACATTGATTAAAAAAAGATACTCACAATTTTATTGTATATCCTTTGAAAAATATTTAGCCTCTTGCTCTCTGTTTCAAGTGACAAAACTGAGCTTGGCGTTGAAATGATTTCTGCCTCACTGGACGCTATTGGTAGCTCTATTACTATTTGATTGATTGGTGGTAGCTGGGGATTGCCAATAGTCGCAAACTTACTAAATTCTTCTACAAATTCTTTGGGCTTATCCTCTTTATCTAAAAAACTAAATTGAACAAAGGGACCATCCTGAGCACTAAGAAGGAATGGCGCGACCATAACTACTTGTGGGTTGCTCCAGACCTTTTCGAAAGCGTAAGCATAGTAAAGACCAATTTGTTTGTGGCTTAAATACTTATCTGACCAACCTGTTTCAGTGATAAAGACTGGCAAGTTTTTGGCTGTGTATTTTTGGAGTCTGTTTAAATCTGACTCAAAGGAGCTAATCTTGTTTTCCCCTTTTAGGTCGGCTCTGGCAGAAAAATCTGGGTTTGGATAAGCGTGAGATACCCAACCATCGACCCGAGAGAAAATATCGGATCTGTGTGAGTGCATGCGATCCAAAAAAGTGCTCCATTTTATGGAGTTTTTAGGGTCGTTGGCGGCGTTATCGAGTCCCGCTGAAAGCATAAAGAAATCTTCGGACTTACTTTTGAAAACATCAATGGCAAGGTTTAAAAAGTCAGCATATTGTTCTGGATTGGCTTTGCCGCCAAACTCATCGTTTCGATTGACTTCGTTTAAAACAATTATGTAGCGATTTTTGGTTGGCCAGTCTAGCTCGTTTAGGAAATTGGCAAAGTCGACCATGTCATAGTGGCTTGGTAGCTCCCAGTGGGGCCCATTTGCAGTAGTGGCAATGCGAATTATTGGTATAACTTTGTGTTCTTTGCATTTGTCCAAAAAGTGTTGCCATTTGTCTCTGTTGCGATCAGTGCTTTGAATAGGAATAACAACATAACCCCACTGACCTTGATCATGGTTGTTGACTATGTCTGCGGCTTTGCCCACCTCATCAGGAAACAGAATGTGAAGCCCGAGCTTGTTGTTCGGCGAGGCAACAGGGTCGACAATGGCGTAGGCCTGTCCGAAAAGCACAAAAAGAAAGAAAAATAGGGAAATTGGCAGTTGCACCTGCAAATTATACAGAAAAAGACTCCCGTGTGTCGGGAGTCTTTTGAATTATTCGTTTATCAAAACAGCCTTTATGTTTGTTAGTGCCAGACTGTTAATGAAATTTATTAATTCGGGTATTTCGTCGTTGACATTTTTGGGGACCCAGACTGCAAGATTTTGGAAGTCAGAGCCAAACTTGATTATCCCGACTTCAACGAGACTGGCTTTTCTAAAGAATGAGAAAAAGTTACTGCCACCAGCCTTGCTAAATTTTGAAACCTTTAGACCTGCCGGGTCTTCAGTGAATATGTAGCTCTGGTAGTGGTGCGACAAGGTACTACCTAACCACAGCGTTGCGATTGGATAGAGAAACGCATGATCTTTAGAGTTGCATCCGACAAAATGGTTGCCCGGATAGCCTGTTGAATAAAAATAGTCATACGAAAGTCTTTCGTAACAGATCGGACAGAAGTCAGTCAGAGGTTCAATGCTGCTAATTGATAGTCTCACAAAGACATTTAGTGTTGCTAAATACCCTCGAATAAGTTGAGTGTTTGAGAGCGACGAGACAGACAACAGAACTTTATTCTCGGCGCCAATTAAATCTATATAGCAAACAGTATTCCCCTGCATATCAAGAACCGTGATTTTTTCGTCGTTTACTTGTGCCAATACTCCTAATTTAGCAATCTGCCTTGCAAGAAATTCTGCAGGCTCAAGCACAATATAACAATTTGTGCACTTTCTTTTTTGTTCCATGTCAAATATCATATTTGCCCCACAGTTTGGACAACTAACCACTGACTGCGTCATAGTACGCTCCTTTTTTAAAATACGTTTGAGATATTTTATAACCTTATGGGTTATTTAACAAGTTTGAGATGGGTGTGAGCTTTATCGGTGGTTATTCTACCTTTTGGAGTCTTGGCCAGGAAGCCAGACTGGAGTAAGAAAGGCTCGTAAACCTCAGTAATTGTTTCCACCGATTCGGAAATAAGAGAAGCTAAAGTTTCCAAACCAACCGGTCCTCCGTTGTAGTGGGTGATAATGGCGGACAGAAGCCTCCTATCGGACTCGTCTAATCCTTCTTCGTCGACATTATAAAAATCTAGAGACTTTTTGGTGGCTAGCAATGAAGAAACAGAGTTGTGTTCCACCAATGTAAAGTCCCGGACACGGCGAAGTAGTTTTAGAGCAATTCTGGCTGTGCCTCGAGAACGTTTGGCTATTTCCGTGGCAGAGACGGTGTCGATCTCGAATTGAAGCTTTTTGGCGGCATTGAGGACAATCTGAGATAGATCCTCCGCCTCGTATAGGTCCAAACGATGGACAAGTCCAAACCGGTCCCGAAGTGGAGCGCTAATGCGACCCGCCTGAGTAGTGGCCCCAATAAGGGTAAAAGGAGCCAAGTCGAGGCGCATGTTTTTGGCACCGGGTCCTTTGCCAAGAATAATATCGATAGCCCTGTCTTCCATAGCGGGGTAAAGAGCCTCCTCCACAACTTTGTTGAGGCGGTGAATTTCGTCGATAAACAAAACGTCGTTTTCATCTAAACCAGTAAGGATAGAGGCCAAGTCCCCAGCTCTAGTAAGGGCTGGGCCAGAGGTGATCTTGATATTTACTCCCATTTCTTTGGCTACAATATTGGCCAACGTAGTTTTACCAAGACCAGGAGGACCATAAAGCAAAATATGCTCAACCGGTTCACTGCGTGTTTTGGCAGCGTCGATGGCAATTTTAAGAGATTTAACTAGACTAGGTTGCCCGAAAAAATCGGACCAAGTTTGAGGGCGGACTCGGGTAGGTTCGGTGTTGTCCATTTATTTGTTTAAAAGTTTTAAGGCCTGTTTAATTTGATTCTCTAAGCTGACGTTTGTATCGATTTTAGAGATTATGCCGCTTACTTCTGTTTTTTGAAAGCCAAGGGCTAAAAGTGATTCCAGTAGCTCACTGTCCCCTTCTAATTTTTGCAAACTGATATCTCCTTTGCTAAGTTTTGATTTTAAATCGAGAATGATTCTCTGGCCCGTTTTTTTGCCCACGCCAGAAATGGAAGTAAAAAAGAGGAGATTTGAGTCACGAATAGCATCGACAATTCTGTCTGGGGTGCTGGTACTAAAAATGTTGAGAGCTGTCTTGGGGCCAACCCCAGAGACATTTATAAGGATTTCAAACAAGGTCAGTTCATCAGCGGTTTTAAAACCAAACAAACTCAGTTCGTTGTCTCGGAAATGGGTGTGGATAAAAAGGCTTGTTTTATCATTTGTTTTTAATCCGTGATTTTCTGGGATAAAAACTGCATAGCCAACTCCACCCGTAAAAATGAGAACCTTATTTTTTTGAGCGTGTTTAATGGTGCCTTCGATGAAACCTATCATAAATCTAGTGTATCAGAAGTTTTGGTGAATGTTCGGATTTTTAATGTTTTTTGTGGAAGGAATGAGTCAGAGCTATGGCCACTGCGTCGACCGCGTCGTCTGGTTTTATTTTGGTTTTTATTTTGAGGATATTCATAACCATAAATTCGACTTGCTTTTTGTCGGCTTTGCCAAAACCGGTCAGAGATGATTTTACTTGTAGAGGAGTGTACTCAAAAATAGGTAAGTTGTGTTGCTCTGCACATAAAATAGCTACTCCCCTAGCAGCTCCAACATCGATAGCAGTCTTGGCATTATTACTAAAAAAGAGGCTTTCAATAGCAAACTGGTCTGGCTTGCTGCTTCTTACCAATTCTGTCAAAAAATCGTAAATTATTTTTAATCTTTTGGGAAGAGTGGTTTTGACCGGAGTTTCGATACAGCCACAGTCTAAAAGAAGCGGTTTTGATCTGGGAAGAATTTCTAGTATGGACCAGCCTAGTCTGCCAGTGCCAGGATCAATTCCTAAAATTTTCATTAAAATTAGCTTAGCACAATCGGAATCTTTTTGTATAATATGGGTTGTTCATTTACTTTTTATTGGAGGCAACTATGGAAACTGAGATTAAAGTTTTGATTTTGGATATTGCAGATAACGAGCCACTTACCACCAGTGTCAGTGCTTTTTTTAATGACAGACCGGTTACCACAAAAGTGATTAACGACGTGGCACTTTTTGCTACTTTGTCCTGTAAAAAGCGAGAATGTGATTTGGCGGTTGCATTGGTTAATTCAGGTAATGCTCATTTGGTGAGAAGTAGCAATCAGGTCCCCACCTTTGTTTTTCGGCCACATACATACAGCTATAAGAAACTTTACAGGTTTTACCGAGAGCAAGGTGGGGATGATGGACCAAATTAGCCCTGGACGCAGGCTTCGGGTTTTGATATTTAGCTATGAAGATAACCCAGCACTAGAGCCACTTCGACACTTTTTACTTTCAAAAGGTTGTCCTATTAGAATTACTTTTGCTGTTGAGGAAGTTATCGACATAGCCAGAAAACCAGACATGAACTATGGTATGGTAATTATCCTTAGTCCTGTTTCAGATAAAATTTTTAAAGAATTAAAGTCAGATAAATTTGTTTTGCTTGAGTATGGCCCTGGACGATGTAGCATCAGAGATCTTTTTAAAAAGATTGATATAGAAACCAAAAACTATGGCAAATATTAAAACCCCTCACTTTGTGAGGGGTTTTTGAACATTTTCAATGAAATGCCAGCAGTACCTATAGACCAAAGCAACTGTAATAAGTAAAACGTAGAACAAAAAAACTAATATACTTGCAAAGTTTAAAAGTACCAAAAAGTAACTAAACTTAGCGACTGCAAGCACCGAAATGATCGCCATTAAAGCTACGGTTGAGTACACCAACAAAAAGGCAAATTTGTCATGTTTGGGGTTATTTTTTAAGATTCGGGCAAAGATTTCCACGAAAAGTATACTTCCGTAATTGGTTAAAATGGGGGATAACAAAGACAGGCCAAGTAGGTCTTTTACCCAATTTTCGTCTTCCAAATAGTAAAAGAGGTTGCCCATAAAACATAAAAGGTAGACCACAAAATAGGCAATAAACATATCAAGGAATAAAAGTGCGTGTTTTTTCAAGGTTGCCTCCGACAAAAAGATAAGTGTATTTTACACTTATGGGTTCATTTTGGACAATATGCCTGGTAATTTTCTTGTGCTGGGTGATAAAATAAGGTGTGGTTTTTTGGGTCAGTAGCTCAGTCGGTTAGAGCACCTGCCTTTTAAGCAGGGTGTCGCGAGTTCGAGTCTCGCCTGACCCACAATGGATGTTTGTTTTCCCTTGTGGAAAATAAACATTTATTGAAAGTGGTAGTGAGACGAGAAAGCCGGAAGTGCGACGGCACTGAGGCAGACCTTGAAAAACTTTCAGCAGAAAGTTATTGAAAGGCGAGTCTCGCCTGACCCACAATAAAAATCCTCCATTAAGGAGGATTTATTTTTGCCACGGACGTTTGGTGTGCCAGCAAGGAGTGCACATCTTGTCGAAAGGGCAAGCGGTGCAAGCGAGCTCTTTGCCGTCTGGCCCGCAATTATCTTTTGCTTTTAATCGGTTGAAATAATAGACATGTTTTTGTACCTGAGCAAGGCTACCTTTTAGAGCCTCATAAATATCTTTTTTTGAAAGATGAAGATCGACGTTTGCCATAGGGTTAGGCATGTCAATGCATTGTGGGTTTGGGAAAGTAACTCCGCCATCAGCTCTAATATGCAAAGCACCAAGTTGGATTTGATTGCCATTGATTGTTGCGTTTGCACCATAGCAAACTCCGCCTTCTGGTAACGAAACGTAAAAACTACCCTTAACGTCAAAAATGTCCTTTACTCCAATAAAGCGTACCGATTGTCGGAATTGCATCCAATCATCTGTCGAGGATATAGTATACGAAAAGTTACTAACTGCCCTATAGGAATGATTGACGTATCCGTCCCACATTTCATTAAGGTATTTTTGATCTGTTCCACTCCAGCCATTATCAGAGAGCACTTGAAGAACAAATTCCTCAAACTCGTTTCTTTTCATTCCACCTGTGATTACAGTTGTGCTGAAAAAATCGTAGTGTTCTAAAACGTATCGCTTCTTTTTCTTTAATTTCTCTCTTCGTTTTAAATATCTTTTTATCAATTGGTTATGTGTAGATACGTATTCCTTCTGATTTCTTCCAAAGTGGTAACTAAGTTGAAAATCAGTCTCGGCACGTTCGTATAGATCCAGCACATACTCAAGATTACTGATCTCATATGGTATTTTTGATATCTTCCCAGATGTAATAAAGTCAAGTTTGAGACCCTTCGCCAGAATATATTCACAAATTTCTTTCAGCTTAGGGTGCAGAAGTGGTTCACCACCTAAAAGAGTGATGCTTTCACAATCTGTAAATTGGGCGACCCAGTCAACACGACGCTTAATAACGTCCAAATCAATATGATTGCCTTTTGAGCTAATAGTTAGTTTTTTGTAACAATATTCTGCGTAGCAGCCTGTGTAACAGCGATTGGTGATTTCTAGCAAGGCATTTTTGCTCTTAATTACTATCATGATTCTCCTCCTTATTTTAAATGTACTATGGGTTTTGATATTATAAGTTATTTTTGTTTGCTTGTCCAATCGTGTGTATTTGTTATAAAATATCTAGGCTTGGCCCCGTCGTCTAGCGGTCTAGGACATCTGGTTTTCATCCAGAAGATCGCGGGTTCGATTCCCGCCGGGGTCACCTCAAAGAAGTTTCGCCCAGATTTCTGGGTAGTGAGATATTTCGATATTCATGAGGGTTGTTTTATGTTGTGCCTGCGGTGCAGGTGAAAGATTTGCTTTGTCCTGATTTTGTTTTTGTTTTATAATTGTGCAAAATTTACTCGGAGGTAAATATGTCTGATCAGGATTTGGAAGATCTTTTGAAATTGAAGCGATATTCGTTTTTGGAATCAAAATCATTGCAAGATCAAGTAAATGAGGTGCTTGCAGACTTGGCTAGCGGAGGGAGAAAACTGGTAGTTACAAAGCTTTTTGCTAGAAATGCATCTTGGATTGGGGTTAAGGTGAATGTTCAAGATCAAAATGGCAACCCCAAAGAGGTACCCTTTCAATTCAAGCCAAACTTGTTAGATTATGAGGTTGAAGTTGAATATTTTGACCCTGCTGAAGTTACCGCCTTCTAGTCCCCTATCAATTTAGGGGATTTTTTTGATAGCCATTGCGGTTTTGCCCTTTTGGGTACTCATCATTTTGAAGATTCATTCTTTGTTGATAGTATCTTTGCATTGGTTTTTTCTTCATCCATATGTTATTTAAACCAAAATAGTCCAAGGCAAAGGCGGTGAGCAAAATACTGGCAATAAACCCTAGGGAAATTGCTAGATAATTTTTTTTATAGGAAAAGTCGTATTTTTTAAGAAGCCTCAGAGCCAAAATTACACTGAGAATGCTAATGATGGGCACCCAAAGAGGAAAACTATTTAGAATCATTTCTAGTCTCCAGGTTCCGTTTGGCCCGTGTGGCCGACTCAAAAAGAAAAACAAATTAAAGATAAAAATTGCCGTAATACTACTGCCAACTAGCCCTAAGATGCCCAAAACCGAACCAAGCAAAAAGTACCACTTTGGCTTCATGGTGATCTTATTTTCGGTGACCATAGACATGATCTGGTCTTGGATATTTATTGTTTTTGGTTTTGATTTTTTTGACATAGAGCTTTCATTATTTTTTTGGCTCGACTAATACGGGTTCCAATTGTGCTAGTAGGTAGGCGGAGAATGTCGCTGATTTCTTCGTACGACTTTTCCTCTAGGTAGTACAAAGAGAGAGGGACTTTGTACTTTAGTGGCATTTGATCTAGGCAGTTATTGGTTCTCTCCACAATCTCCTTTTTAATAAAGTCCTCCTCCAAGTCTTGCCCGCTGTCGTAATCAACTTGTTCGTTTAACTGAATTTGGTTTTTGTTTTTTTGGAGAATGTTTATGGCTTCGTTGTGAGCAATTCGATAAATCCAACTAGAAAACTTTTTCTGGGTATTGAAACTGTTTAGATTTATGTAGGCTTTTATAAAAGCGTTTTGAACAACATCGGATCCAACTTGGTCGTCGTTTGTTAAATAGGTTGCGTAGCGGTGCAACTTGTTTTGGTAGCGGTTTATTATTTCTTCGTAGAGCTGTTTGTCACCAGCACATACAGCCTCCACCAATTCTTCGTCTGTTTTGGAGGAGGCTGTTGTCATACTAGATAAGTATATTTGATTATTTTATCTATTGCAGTTTGCACCTTGTCCTCTACCAGAGCCGTTTTTTAAGCCTAGACCCAACTCTTTGCGGATAGCTTGGGCTTCGTCTAGCTTACCTTGCTCGGATAGCTCGTGAGCTTTGGCAAATTTGGAGAAGTTGCTAGCATTAACTACCTGAGTTACTCTGCCTGTTTTTCCTTCCATAAGACTTTTCCAAGCGTTGTAGTTGTTGGTCTCAAAAGCTTTTTCCATGGCTTCATGGCGCTCAACTGAGTAGTTTGGACCTTGAACCTTTGGATCACCCTTGTATGCTAGGACACTGGGGACTAATATGCTGCCGGCGACAGCGAGAGCAGCAACACCGAGAATCATTGACTTTGTGGTCATATGTTTTTGTTTTTTAACTATTAACTACTAGTAATACACAGGAGTTGGCGATTTTATTTCGTTTTTTGCACAAAAAAAGCCCTATCGTGATTGACAGGGCGTGCATCTAGCTACCGTTTTACATATCTGAGGCAAGTTTGAGCAAATAGTCGCACCAGAGTGGTGAGCGCATGGTGCAATACTTACCGCTTGGAAGGTAGCGATCGAAGCCTTCGGGGTAGTTGATGCCCAGAGCTTTTTCGAGATCGAGATGTATTTGAACATCTTCTTTCAGGAGCTCTTTCATGAACGCGACGTGCTCGTCGCACATGCCCCAGTAGTAATTGATGCGAAACTCCCAGGAATAATTTGATTTGTCCTTAAAGGGCATGCAGGCGGGGCAATTGCGGCCTACCTCTACCTCGTCCATCTTGCGGTGGATCGCTATGACCCAGATTGCGTGCAACTTCTTTTCCATTTAGTCTCCTTAACGAGAAGTTATCTCGTTCAAAAGACGGTGTTTGTGCGCATTTTTCCTCCTTAAGTTATAAATTTTGCGAATGGTGTATTTTCCCATACTCACACCTATCTGTCAACACTATGGGGCGTTTGTGGTATAATAACTCGACCTTTTCAAAATAAACTATTTCAAAATACGGAGGAATTAATGGATTTTCTGAAGGAGTACCGACCCAAGCTGCTTGTATACGGCGGCATAATGTCACTTGTAGCATGGTTTTTGTTTATGCTATATTTCCGGTTGTTTGAGATTCGTCCATTCGGGGCAGAGTCTCGCTGGAGTATGCTTGGGACACTGGCGGTATATCTGCCGCTGGCTTTTGTTTTACTGAGAGCAGTTTACTTTTTTGGGTCTTCGGCTTCTCCACTAAGAGGGTCTGACTATGATTGGGCTTTTCAAATCTCACGCTGGTTGTATGTCGCCTTTAAGAATTTTATCTTTGTCTTGTTGGTGATTGTCACAATCATAGGAACTCCACGAATGCGCTATTATCAAATGCGAGTAGTGGAAGGTTCTGGCTTTGAAAACATGAGTTACTATGAGCAGCGATCTATTGTTAATATATTTCGAAGTGTTTCGCACCCAGACTCATACGACTCAATTCCAAACGAGGATGTAGACAGTCAGGCTGTGTTAATTGTGCCCAGCACAAGCGCAGGAACAACTTCGAATTCAGATACAGATAGTTCAAGTAGCAGCTCAAAGTCGAAGAGTGATGGCTTGGGCGAGCTGTTTCTTATGATTCTCGCTGTCATTGCCATCTTTGCATCACTTGTCTACTATCTGATTCTTATTTGGTTGTCAGTTGCTCATGTAAATTTTTGGCTGGTAGCTTTTGCCTGCGTTGCTGTCGGAATGATTACACTGGGAATCATTGACGTAGAAGATGGACCCAGAATTTAGACTTTGGTTATGACCTGCGAGAAATTGCAGGTATTTTTTTACCTTACGCTACTCGATTTTTGTATTCTTGCAAAAGTTGATCGTAATACTCCTTCTGTTTAGAGTGATAAGTTTGAAGGAGTCTCCTTGAAGGCTGTCTTTTAAATTTAGACTATTTATATATAAACTTAAGACTATGTAATATCGGTTATATTGTGAATGAGCATGATTAAAATTTTGAGGAGGCAGAGTGAGCAGACTTCACCCAGACACACATCCGGATTTTTTGGATTTGTTAGGTAGATACGAAAAGGACAGGCGTTTTTTATGCGCGGAAGAGGATCGCAAAAAGTGCATCGACTACTTGTTGGAACTAAATGATTGGGTACAGTCGGCAAAGAAACTGCCAGAGATTTTAGCAGTCTTACTTGCTGGTTCATTCTCTAGCCTAAAGGCAGAGACTCCAGACCTTAGACCTGTTGTAGATGGACCCTGGTATCGGGGAAGGCGGGAGGGCGGTTCGGATATCGATGTTTTGTTTTTTTACAAAACAAATATTGCTGGTCTCTTGAAGTTAAAGTGGCTAGACTTCAATCTGCCCGAGCGAGAGTTAGTTCATCCAGATGATTTTATTGTCAACACCATTCGGTCACTATGCGACCAACTTAAAAATAACTGTAGTCCAGAACTCGGAAACAGAGTTGAAATTCATGTCGCAGCGCTTACGCAGACACTTGGGAAATTTGCGCTTAAAAAGTATGCTCGCGGGATGATACAAACCGGCACGTTGATTTGGGGAAGTTTGCCAATAAATGACTATGGCAAATACCGGGAAAATCCGCCAACTTTTAAACGTAATACTTCTGATGCAATCTTGGATCAAATGAGTGGAGGTTTTTAGTAGAACATATACCCTTTTGAAATAGAGAATAATCTATTTTGAGAGGGTTATTTTTTTATCTTAGAAAGATAAGTACTTTCTATATCGGCTTTGAGAGCTTTTAGTGCTTCTCTGGTGACTTCTTGGACACTCTGCCCTATCTCATATGGCCACGAAGCAATAGGCTCATCGCCTGGCATTCTATTAAATGGCGGGTGTACACAGTAGAAAATTCTACCTTTTTTGTAGGCGACATAAATTCTGTTGCTCATCATATCGATTTCTAAGACTGGGGATTTTATGCTGGGCTTATCTGGTGAAAAATAGGCATTCCCCATTTTGAAATAATCGATTTGCATAGGTGCATAGCCAGGGAAGACTTTACCAAGTTCTGGTATAAGAATTTGATTGACTCTCTTGTGGTAACCAGCTATTTCCTTTTCCATTGTTAGTCGGGCCGCCTCAGCTTTTTGGTGATAGTAGCCATCCTTTATTAACTTACTAAGTATACTTTCTAGTTTGTTGTAGCCACCATTTTCTAGAGCAGTTTTATTAAACGATTCGTGATCTACTGAAAAGTCGATTTGTTTTGCAATTTCATCGATTTTTGTAACACTTACACCCCTTACTCTGTAGGCTTCGCCTTTGTCATCTGCTATCAGAACTCCGGTATATATTCTTTTTAAATTCTTTTTTTCACCGCCAAAATCTTCAAATCTCAGATACGCGAGCCCAGAGAAAGTTCTTGTTTCTCCGCCTACAGATATGGGAAATGGAGCCAAAACTTCCATAAGATATGACCTATCTCTGCTGGTTGGCTTTTCACTCTCGTCGCGTTTGAGACCTAGCTCGTTTGCAAGAACCGTAGAGGACTTAATTGGTTTTTCTATATTTGGCTCCTGGCCGAGGCTGATATCGTATTCAAATCTTGGTGGCATGTGCTCATTTTATACCTAGTTTTGGTTTGGTGTTTTATTTCCTGTTAGGTGTGGTTTTGATGGCGATTTCTTTTCTCAATATGAATCGGTGATGATTTATTGAGGTGGGATAATGGAAATGTAAAGATATTGCAAGATCACATAGGTGTTGCGGCCGAGGATGGTATGTTACGCAACGTGCTTTATTTGATACCGTAATGATTGAAAAAGTCTTCGATTTTGCCTTGGAATAGTACAACTGGGATAGGGAGTGCTTCGACTAAGTCATTCAAACTTTTGGCAGATGAAACTTTTTCTAGATATTCTTGGACTCGTTGTGTGTAGGCATTGCCGTCTAACTTTAAGAACTGACCCCACATGGAGTCTCCATTAAAGCTAATGTCTGGTGGGTAGACTACCTTAGCCGACTTTACAAATTCTGGTGGCAGGACATCCTTTACTCCTGGCAAGTTGTTCATCCAAGAGCCAAGTGTGATTGTTTGCGGACGATAGCTTTTATCTTCTAGAAATCTCTTTTTTATAGCAGTAAACATCTCGGTTAGATCTGCCTGTCTTTCTTCGTTGAACTGTCTAGAGAAGTCGCTTTTTAGTTTTCCCCTGTTGCGGACATTGAAGTGCAGAGATATTTTTGGCTGTTGCGTTTGTTTATCGATTTCATCTTTGTATACAAAACTGCCAAAATGATGACCATCGTCTTTGGTTTCGTCTTTGTACTTATTCTCATCGTTGGATACATACGAGTTCCAGATTATTTCTAAGGCTTGCCGTGTACTACTATTTGAATCCAATTTTGATTCTAGATCTTGCCAAGCTGGCTCTGTTTGATCGGGGTTATATTTTTTGTCTGTTATACGACGATAAATGGCAGTGTATTTTATGATAGCTTCGTTTAGGTCTTTAGCTAAGCCTAACTCAACAATTTTCTTTGCTAGTTCAATTTGGACTAAAAAGTACTCTTTTGGGTGAGTGTATTTATTAACTTCCGGCGTAGTGTTTATTTCAGTGGTACTTGCAAGCATAACAAGATTTTCTCATATTTATATCTCGCAGGTGTTGCGGCCGAGGAGGGCGTAAAAGCCACACCAAGAGAAAATGGCTTCGAAGAAAGAGAAACCTGCAAAGAAGACAAACCAAAAACTTCCGGATTTATGCCCTAGGTAAAGGAGAACAAAACCAACGACCCAGCGAATGATTTTATCTGGTTTGCCGACGAAAACGAGAATGAACGTGGCGGTTTGTCTGTGGTTGTACTCGCCAGAAAGAAATAATTGTGATAACACCTGCAGGGTTAAACCTGTAGGTGTTTTTTGTTAAATTATTTTTTTACTACGAACTCGCTGATGAGTTTCTTTTCCGTCTCCCCTACTACATAGGCGTGAACCTCGATAAGGTTTTCGATACCTGAGTCTTTGATTTTTTCTCGTAGTAATTCATCGACCTGGAAAAGTCCCGCAGAGTTATTCATGTGGATATTAATATCGATTAGTTGTGGGTCTTTACCCTCGTCAATTTCTACTGAGTCTATGGCATAGGCAGAAAGTGAGTGGATGTTGACTTCGCCTTTTTCGAATGGGATTCGAGAGCGGCCAGAGGACATGTCCAAGGCGTCGGCAATTCTGACCATTGCTGCTTCGACAGTTTTTGGTTTGCCGTCATCTCTGTGGTTAATTATGGCGTGCAAGGTTTCACCTCGGACAATGACCCTTTCTCGTATGGGAAGAAAATCCAAAATATCGTCTATAACCCTAAAAGCAATAAAAAGACTATATTCTTCATGGCCCTCTCTGTTTATAGTCATCCCCAGGTCGTGAAAGAGACTGGTCAGAACAACGACCAACTCTGCATGGTCATTGGTTAGGTTGTAGTCTTTGACAATACCCATTTCTATCTTATGAGTAGTTAAGATTCTGGTCATTTTAAGTGCAATATTGGATACAATCTGGAAATGGACTGGTCCGTGATCTGAGTAGCCCATGCGGTTTAAGGCATTTGTGTTGGTCATTTCCCACATCACTGAGATTTCCTCATTATTGTTGATGTTCTCGATTGCTTTGGTCAGAATTTGGTTATGAAGTGATGGAACTTTGATAGTAGACATATGTTTTGGTTGATTGATCAAAGCATTTTAACACTTGAACCAGTCAGGAGCAAACTGATTTTTTGTAAAACCCTCCCCTTGTGGAGGGTTTTTTGTTGGCAGACACCGAATTGCTACAGTTAGTGTTAAAAATGCTAAAATAAAATTATGAGTAGTAATAAGGTTGACTTTCAAAGACCATCGGTAACGGTAGATATTTTACTTTTTACCGTGCAGGAGAACGACCTTAGGATACTTTTAGTGAAGCGAAAGCTGACCCCTTTTAAGGGTAGTTGGGCTCTTCCTGGTGGTTTTGTACACATGAACGAATCACTGGACGAAGCAGCAAAGCGAGAACTACTTGAAGAAGGCAATGTAGATGATGTTTACCTTGAGCAACTCTATACCTTTGGTGACCCAAAGCGTGATCCACGCGATAGAGTTATAACTGTAACCTATTTGGCTCTTGCGGACTCAAGTTCGTGGAATATCAAATCTGGTGGTGACGCTGGTGAGGCTGAACTTTACTCGGTTAAGAAATTGCCCGTATTAGCTTTTGACCATCGAAAGATCGTTGATTACGGTTTGGATAGACTAAAAGCAAAAATTGGTTACAGTAATATTGTTTTAGGACTTTTACCAGATGAGTTTACACTGACCGATCTCCAGAAGAAACATGAGGTAATTTTGGGCCACCCTATCGATAAGCGTAATTTTAGAAAAAAAATAATGTCAACGGGAGTTATTGAGCCAACTGGAAAACAGAGCGGGGGTAGTGCACACCGGCCTGCAGCGTTTTATAGATTTAAGTCAAAAAAGTTAATAATTATTGATTAAAATGAATTTAAGACTTCTCTATTTATATCTTTTTTCTTTTGTTGGGTTGCTTATTGTGGTCATAGGAAGTATCCAGATGGTTGATCTGGGTCTAAAAATGACCATATTTAAAGGCGCTGATACTTACGAAATATACCCTTCACCAAAAATAGATGGTATGGAACAAGAGTCGCCAGATGTGCCTATGGAAAGACAGAAAAGAGAAACTAACAGGCAGCGACAGAGACAAATGGTTAGTGCACTCTCTATGCTAGTGGTAGGCACCCCACTTTACCTATACCACTGGAAACTAATTAAAAAGGAATCTAAAGTTTAGCGAACAAAAACTTTTTCTTTGCGAACAATTTTCTTTGGACCCTTTTTGACCTTTTTAACTTTTGGAGTTTCGGTTTTGGGAGCGTTTTTGACCTTGAGAGTTTCAGGTCTAACTTTTTCCTCTTTGTTTTCGTTTGTAGCTGTCTCCTCGACTGGAAGAGCGACCATAGCAGACAAACCTTTTTTAACAAAAACGTCCTTAATTTTGGTTGCCTTTTTACCGATAAGGTTTCTGAGGTAATATAGTTTGGCACGTCTAACTTTACCTCGCTTAACAATTTCAATGCCGTTAATTACCGGTGAGCTAAGTGGCAAAATACGCTCAACACCTACCCCTCCAGCAGCAATTTTACGGATAATAA
>MFAQ01000041.1:5787-12150 GCA_001776275.1 Candidatus Collierbacteria bacterium RIFOXYD1_FULL_40_9 | reverse complement strand
ACAGCTAGGGATACTTTGAGGGTGTCACCGACACCAAATTCAATTTTGTCTTGCCATGTGATTTGATTTGCCATATTTGATAGTTTTGATAGATTTCCCTTATTATACGGGGTTAACGTTGTTTATTTTACCAGCCTCGTAAGGTTTTATCTACTTGCTTTGCTATTTTATCGGAATAATCAACCTTATAGGGTAAGGTTATCTTCTTTAGGTTGTTGCCAGTCTCGATTGCTACAATGATTTCGTGCTCACCAGGGTTAGTTTTAAAAATCTTGGACACCTCTTCCATAACTGACTTTGGAGTACCAGATTTAATGAAAACTTCATGGATCATGTCAATTGGCGTCTTTTTGGTGTCAACAGGCATACCAGAATCAACCACCACCTGAAGTTTTTCTTCCCGGTTATCTATTTTACCCTTGATGATTATGGCTTGGTCCTCGACCCAGAGATCTGGATTTTCGGCATAGAGCTTGGGGAAGACAATACAGTCTATGACACCAGTGCCATCCTCTAGAGTCACAAATGCCATTTTGGAATTATTTTTTTTGGTAAAAACAAGTTTGACTCGACTAATAATCCCAGCCAAAGTTACTGATTGGTTTAGGTGCAAAGTCGGGTCTAGCTGATTAACCTTGTGACTAATCAAATTACTGACAATTCGAACAACTTTTTTGACGGGATGATCAGAAAGATAAAAACCCAACATGTCTTTCTCAAGTTTCAGTTTTTCATCTAAGGGATATTCTTGAATATTGGGTAAACTATCTGTGTCATTGTGCTTTTCTGTTTCCCCAAAAAGACTTTCTTGGCCTGTGGTTTTGCTTTTTTGAGACTTGGTGGTGTTGTCTCGAAGTATGGGGAGAGCTGCCATAAGTTGAGCTCTATTGCCAAATCTGTCTAGGGCGCCGGCTTTAATGAGTGATTCGGCTACTTTTTTGTTTACTTTTTGAAGGTCAACTCGTGAAAGAAAATTTGTAAAGGATGTGTATAAGCCATGACCTCTTTGTTCCATAATTGAAGTAATGGCAGCCGTACCGACATTTTTGATTGCGGAAAGACCAAAACGAATAGCCTTACCTGTATCTCTGGCTCTGCCTTCTTCTAGCCACTGATCCTCGGGTAAGTCGACGACAGTAAAGTCGACTTCGGATTCGTTTACATCGGGAGGCAAAACTTTTACTCCAAGTTTTTCACACTCGGCAATAGCGGCTACCACTTTGTCGGTATCCAAGGCTTCAACCGATAACAGGGCAGTCATGTATTCGACTGGAAAGTGAGCTTTAACATAGGCGGTCCAATAAGCAACGATGCCGTAGGAAGCAGCATGGGCTTTATTAAAACCATAGGCGGCAAATGTTTCTATCTGTTTAAATAACTCTTCAGCTTTTTCTTTTGAAATATTTGAGTGTTCCACGCAACCATTGACAAATTTTTCGTGCTGGGCTGCCATTTCAGCAACAATTTTTTTACCGATTGCTTTTCTAAACTTGTCCGCCTCTTCCCAGTTGTACCCGGCGAGTTCCAAAGCCATAAACAAAACATCGTCCTGGTAAGTAATGATTCCGTAACTCATGTCTAAAATTTTTTCTAAGCCTGGAACAAAATAGCTAATTTTAGTAGCGTCTCTTTTGCGAGCTATATACTCGGGGATGCTTCCCATTGGGCCAGGACGATAAAGGGCGACCATTGCCATAATATCTTCAATTCTTTCGGGGTGCAGGTCGACTAAATATTTTGTCATACCGCCACTGGCAAGTTGAAAAACTCCAAAAGTTTCGCCACGAGAAAGCATTTGGTAAGTTAGTTTGTCGTCTAATGGAACTTTTTTGATGTTTATTTTTTTGCCGTGAAGTTTCTCGACTAGTTTTACCGCATTAGCTAGAATAGTTAAATTAGCTATACCTAAAATGTCCAATTTAATTAGACCGACATCCTCACAAGCGTGCATTTCGTATTGAGTTATAACTCTATTGCCGCCACCAGACTCCAGTTGGAGCGGGGTGTATTTGACCAAGTCGTCTGGTCCGACAATAACAGCAGCAGCATGTACAGACAAGTGGCGAGCATTGCCCTCTATCTTCTGTGACATATCCAAAAGCTGTTTTACTTGAGGGTCTGAGTCTTTCATGGTTTGAAGCTCTGGAGTGGTGTCAAGGGCTTTTTTAATGGTCATTGGGAAACCTTGACTACCCTCGGGGATTGTTTTACTAATCTTATCTACTTGCGAATACGGCATACCCATGACTCGACCAATATCGCGAACTGCAGCTCTTGCTTTTAGAGTTCCAAAAGTGCACACTTGACCAACTCTTTCTTTGCCATAAGTATCTGCCAAGTATTTTATAAGCTCGTCCCTGTGAATATCAGAAACATCTAAGTCAATATCCGGAGGTGAGGGACGAAAAGGATTTAAAAAGCGCTCAAACGGTAATCGAAAATAAAGTGGATCGACAGTAGTAATACCAACACAGTATGAAACAAACGATCCTGCGGCAGAGCCTCTAGTATTGGTATAGATTCCCTCTCTTTCGGCAAATTTGACAATGCCGGACTCTAGTAAAAAGTATGGTGAATAACCTTTTTTATCGATAATATCCAACTCGTAATCCAAACGAGTACCTTGCTCCTCGTTTACTGAGCCGAAAATCTCTTTGCAGCCAGCATAGGCTCTCTCCCTTAGAACTTGTCCAGCCGCCTTTCCTTCTGGCAAATCTAGTTTTGGGAAATACCACTCACCTATTTTAATTTCTATTTCACATTTGTTTGCTAGTTTTTGAGTATTTTCAATTGCTTCAGGTAAATCCCTAAAATCCTCCATCATCTCATCAGGGGACTTAAGATAAAAGTCTGGAGTGTCGATGTAGCGTAATCTTTGGGTGTCTTCTATTGTTTTTCCGGTTTGGACACAAACAAGGGCGTCCTGAGCTGCGGCGTCGTCAGGGCTTACATAGTGTGCATCGTTTGTAGCAATAAGTGGAAGTCCTAGTTGTCGTGATAGATTGATCAAGATTTTTTCTGCTTTTTGTTCGTTCTCGTAAAATTCCAATAGTTTTGGCTTGATATCTTTTGGGAGATTTGGGTTGTCTGCATATTTGTTATAGTGATGACGCTGAAGCTCTATGTAAAGGTTTTTAGAACCAAAAATTTGCTCGTAGTCTTGAAGCTCTTTTTTGGCTTGTTCTAAATTATCTTCTTGGATAAGTCTTTGGACTCGACCAGCGGGGCAAGCGGTAGTACAGATAATTCCTTTGGAGTATTTGGCAAGAACTTCTTTATCGACTCTGGGTTTGTAGTAAAAACCTTCTGTTTGACCAATACTGACTAGCTTCATTAAATTTTGATAGCCTTCAAAGTTTTGAGCCAGGAGAAGTAGGTGGTTAGCGTCGGATTTGTTTTTGTCAAAACGGCTGTCTTTGGCTAAATACGTTTCGCAGCCAATAATTGGTTTTATCCCCTCCTTGGTAGTTTTTTTATAAAACTCGATAGCACCATACATCGAACCGTGGTCAGTTATGGCAAGGTGGCTTTGGTCGTACTCTTTGGTTTTGGCTACCAATTTGCTAATTTTACTTAACCCATCTAGTAGGGAGAACTCGGTGTGAACATGAAGATGGATAAAATTGGACATCGACTATTATCTTACGGGAGTATTGATAGTTTTTCATCTGTTTTTTTACAAAAAAAATAAGAGCCGACTAAGCAGCTCTTATCTGACTTAAAATGAAACCACCCTAATTGACTGGTCGTTGCCAAATAGCAGAACGACTATAAGGACAACTAATACTACAATTAAAACAGTCACCAATATTTGTGCCCATTCAGGCACGTGCTTGCTAATTTTGTTACTCACTGTCTACTCCTTAATGTAATAGTCTTAGGTATATTATACTATATAGGTCGTCCACGCCTACTCCAGAAGGTGGAAAGGGCGGAGTAGTTTTCGTTTAGCGAGTTTAGATAGGCAAAGTCTGCTTCTGCAAGCTCGATCTGCTGAGCGTCCCAGTTTTGCTGAAGGTGGAGAAGTGAGGTAGTCTTGGGTAGGGCAACTAGTCCGTGCTTTAGAACCCAGGCAATAAGAATCTGAGGGACTGTTTTTTGGTATTTTTGAGCAATGACTTTAAGTTTTGGATCTTCCAATCGGAATCCCCTGGTTAGGGGACTGTATGATTCAACTTGAATATTGTTTTCCTGGCAATAGTCGAGAAGGTCTTTTTGGTAATAAAAAGGGCTAAACTCTATTTGGTTTACGGCAGGTGTTATTTGATATTTCTTTTTGATAGTTTCCAGTTCTTTTATATTAAAGTTACTAACGCCTATGCTTCTGGCTTTGCCAGATTTGTAGATCCTTTCTAGATCTGTCCAAGCCTTGGACCAAAAGAAAAATGGCCAATGAAGCAAATACAAATCGATATAGTCTGTCTGCAAGCGCTCCAGGCTGGCATTAAATGCAGAACCAGTTCTTAAAAAGTCTGTCCGCCAAAGTTTGGTAGTGATAAAAATTTCATCTCGTGAAACTCCCGACTGCTTTATTCCCTCCCCGACCCCATCTTCGTTACTATACTTTCTGGCGGTATCAAAGTGACGATAGCCAATTTTGATAGCTTGCGGAATTAATTGAACTAATTGTTCAGATTTTATCCCCCAGGTTCCTAAAGCAATTTGAGGAATTTTTATTTTTTCTGGTATCACAAAAATAGTATACTGCGATATGACCTTTGCCGAAAAAGTTTATGAGCAACTAAGACAAGTTCCAAGAGGAAAGGTGACAACATACAAGAATTTAGCTGCTGCCCTGGGAACAAAAGCATACAGAGCTGTTGGGTCTGCTCTAAAAAATAATCCTTATGCCCCAGAAGTGCCTTGCCACAGGGTGATAAAGTCAAATGGTAAGGTCGGTGGCTTTATGGGAAAGATGACAGGAGAGGAAGTGGCAAAGAAAATAGTAATGCTTCGAAATGAAGGAGTAGAAATCGTGGGATGGAAAATTGATTTGGAAAAGTTTGGGGTATAAAAATACCCCCCAGTTATGGGAGGTGGTAATTTACATCAGGTGAAGTGACCGAACCTCTTCACTACTAAGCGGCTGAAGCTCAACTTCTTTTCCGTGGCAGTGAATGAGGTTTTCTATCCAAGTTTTCTTTGCTTTTTTTTCGCCTGCGGTTAACTTTTCAAAGTCACCCGCTTGGTCGGTGAAAGTACGATTCCCAGCACTTTTTTTGTAGCTTAACGAAAGGGTATTCAACCAAGGGAGTTGCTTAATAAGCGGCTTGCGTAGAGCAAGATAAGGTATAGGTAACTTATCGTTTACTCTGCCTGTCAAAAAAGTAAAGATCTCGTTGACAGCATCAACCTGTTGACCAGCAAAAGACCTACCAAAAAAGAGAGCTAAAACATCGACCAGCAAAAACTTCTTCTTGTTGTTTGGCATTTGCCACTCCTTAAATGTGAATTTGCTTGATGATTATAGCAAAGTTGCTAGTTTTTGGGTTTTTGGTATTTTTTGATTAGTTTGTACCCAGCAACACCTACAGCCAAGGCAGCGAAGCCAACACCGATTATTAGTGCCCAATTTTTCTTGCCATTTTTGCCTTTATTTTCTTTGGCAACGACATCTAAGTTCTCCTTATCTATGGCGTTTTTTAGATTTTTGTTCTTTTTCATATATTCTTCTACTAAATTTGGTAACTGGTCTTCTGTGTCGGTTTCACCAATGTCGACAGTTAAAACAGGAAGTTCGTAGCTTTCGGCATTGATTTCACTGGGGTGGAGAGGAGTTTTGGGGTTGCTTTCAATTTCTGCGGCATGAGCCCAGCGCTCTTTAGGCATTTTCTAGTAATTTATTTACCAGGGCCGCAAGTGTCTGGGGGGAGGCGGTGCCTTTGGTGGCTTTCATGGCAAGACCAACAAAGAAACCAGCAACATTGGTTTTGCCTTTTTTGTATTCGACTACTGGTCCTGGGTTAGTGGCAATTATTTCGCTTAGAATTTTGGTTAGTTCCTGCTCATTTGTATTGCCGGTTTTGGTGAGCTCAGAATACTGAATTAAAACATCACTATTGTTATCTATTTTAATTTTTCCGTTTGCGATGGCGTTTGCAAGTTTATTGTTATCTACGTCTGGATTGTCTTTATATTGATAAACGGTCTGCAGTGAAATTGGGTTTGAATAAATTACTTTTGCAACGTCTTTTCTTATACCCAGACCTTCAAGTTCTGAAATGATTTGATCTGGGAGCTTAGGGAGTTTATCTCTTAGCTCCGCTACATACTCTTCCGTCAAAATAAATGGGGGAATATCTGGCTCTGGGAAGTAGCGATAGTCTTGAGCGTCCTCTTTTGATCTTTGCAAAAAGGTATTTT
>MFAQ01000041.1:3230-5775 GCA_001776275.1 Candidatus Collierbacteria bacterium RIFOXYD1_FULL_40_9 | reverse complement strand
GACCGAGTCGTAACCTCTGGTGGTTTTGTTGCCTTTGTCTTTGACTACCCCTGTTTTTTCCCACTCTTCTACTTGTCTTTTGACTTCGTATTCGATAGCGGCCGCAGCAAAGTTGAAAGAGTTGATGTTTTTGACTTCGACTAGAGGAGTATAGAAAACCTCTCCATCTTTTTCGATTCGAACATTGATTGTCGGCTCTAGTCTCATCTGACCTTTTTCCATGTCGGCACTAGAAACACCGAGAGCCCTGATAAGCTCATGAATCTTTTTGAGGTACTCTTTGGCTTCTTCACTACTGTTCATATCTGGCTCAGAGACAATTTCGACAAGTGGAACACCAGAACGGTTGTAATCGACCAAGGAAACTTTTTTACCGTTGACCACTGCATGTTGGAGTTTACCAGTGTCTTCTTCTTGGTGGACTCTGGTGATACCAATTTTTTTGCCACTGTCCAAATTTATTGAGCCTTCAAACGCAAAAGGCTGCTCGTACTGACTAATCTGGTACCCCTTAGGGAGATCGGGATAAAAATAATTTTTGCGATCAAATTTGCTAAGTTTAGCAATTTGACAGTTTAATGCTAGACCGATTTGGATACAACTTTCGATGGCTTTTTTGTTTGGCACCGGAAGAGCGCCAGGTAAACCCAAGCAAACAGGACACGTTTGGGTATTTGGCTGTTTGCCAAAGTGATCAGCTGGACAACCACAAAACATTTTGGAGTTTGTTTCTAGTTCGACATGGACTTCTAAACCAATTAAGGGAGTAATATTCATATTAACTTTCTAAATTTGGATATTTAACAAAGTCGGTATTTTTTTGAAAACAGTCAGCAATTTGGAGAATTTTGATTTCATCTCTTTGGGCGCCAGTAATTTGCAGACCAATTGGTAGACCGTCAACAAAGCCACAGGGAACACCGGCGCTGGTAAGACCCGCAATGGAGCTCGCCTCTACTAGTACATCTTCCATTTCCCCAAACATTGGCTGATCTTTGGTGGCGCCGACAGAGAGAGCTGGTCCTGGAGAAACGGCTCCAATTAAACAATGAAAACCTTGTAAGAATAGTTTATTAAAATCTTCGATAATTTTGGTGCGAACAGCTTGGGCTTTTTTGTAGTAAGCGTCGTAATAACCTGATGAGAGGGTGTAGGTGCCAAGCATAATGCGACGCTTGTTTTCGTCATTAAAAACTCCCCTGCTTTCACCAAAACGAATTCCGTCGAATCGAGCCAGGTTAGAGCTTACTTCAGAGCGCTGAAGAACGGTATAAACACCAATCGAGTATTTAGGGTCCATAAGTGAGACTTCTTCTACAGTAGCTCCAAGTTGCTTAAATTTGTCGGCAGCATCGGTAATTAATTTTTTTACTCTCTCGTCCATGTCGGAGAGTAAATATTCTTTGATTAGACCAACCTTAATACCTTTTAAATCTTTTTTGTTTAGCAAATAAGAGTATTTTTCTGGGATTATGGGTGAGCTGGTTGCATCCTTGTTATCTTTGCCGGCAATGACTTCTAAAACACAGGCACAGTCTTCGATGTTTTTGCCTATGGGTCCTGGTGAGTCGGTGGAGCTTGCCATAGAAATAACTCCATAGCGGCTGACGGTGCCATAGCTGGGTTTAAAACCTGTCACTCCGCACCATGCGGCAGGTTGCCTTATTGAGCCAGCTGTTTCACTACCAATGGCCACCGTAGCAAGGCAAGCCGTTATGGCGGCGGCAGAGCCACCAGAAGAGCCTCCGGGGAGTTTGTCGGTGTTCCAAGGATTTAGAGTAGGTCCAAAATCGGAAGTTTCGGTACTACTGCCATGAGCAAAGGCATCCATATTGGTTTTGCCTAAGAATATTGCACCTGCGTCTTTCAGTTTTTGGGTTACAGTGGACTCGTACTGAGGATTGTAATCTTTTATGATGTTCGAACTAGCAGTTGTTTTTAGGTCAATAGTTAAAAAATTATCTTTGATTGCCATAGGGATACCAAGAAGTGATCTTGTAATTCCCTTGGTTTTTATTTCTTCGTCTGCCTGTCTAGCTTGGTCTAGGGCATTTTCGTTTAAGCTCAGATAAATATTTAGTTTTGGATTGTATTTTTCAATTCGATTTAAGAAATGTTTTACCACCTGCTCGCAAGTAAAGGAATTATTTTTATAACCATCGAGTAGTTCTTTTATGGTTAGTTCGTGGAGTTGTTTCATATGTTTATTTTCTGGATTCCGGGTCAAGCCCGGAATGACAATCATGTTATGAATTATCGATAATTCGCTCTACGACGATAAAGCCATTGTGAGTGTTTTTTGCTTCGCGAATGGCGATTCCCTGGGGCAAAACTCTAGAAGTTTCGACCTCGTCTTCGCGAGTGATATTTAGGAGATTGTTGACTTGGTAGGTAGGGTTTACATTGCTGGTGTCCACCTCTTCTAGCTGCTTGACCACAGCAATAGTGTCGGTAAATTGGGTGGCAAACTTTTCGGTTTCGCTATCGGCTAGGGTCAGATTGGCCAGTTTGGCGATCTTTTTGACCTCATCGGTGGTAATTACTA
>MFAQ01000041.1:514-3202 GCA_001776275.1 Candidatus Collierbacteria bacterium RIFOXYD1_FULL_40_9 | reverse complement strand
TTTAAAGATTTTTGTGCTAGAATCACTAAACATTAAAATTTTGCGGAGGCAAAAAAATGACTGACTTGTTATTTTATTTTTTGGCAATAAT
The DNA here is from genome assembly GCA_001776275.1 of Candidatus Collierbacteria bacterium RIFOXYD1_FULL_40_9. Lineage (GTDB taxonomy): Bacteria > Patescibacteriota > Microgenomatia > UBA1400 > MFAQ01 > MFAQ01. The sequence goes on along the minus strand of MFAQ01000041.1, from coordinate 3,111 downwards.
TTCCTTGTCCGGCATATATGTTGAAAAAGGTGGGATTGTGATGGTCGTCTCACTTTTTATTACTGGAATATTACCAAGACCATTAAATAGATTCTTGCTACTTGGATATGCTTCATGGCTAGCATATCAAAGCATGGGAGAATTTAGAAATAACCTGATAGTTTTTATTGTTCTATCGATCTTGGTAGTAGTATTTGACGAAAAAAATTAGAATAAGACACTTGCATTTGTGCGAGTGTCTTTTTTTATATATCCGCTAGTTTGAGTTGGTGATTTTTTATTTCGTAGGCCACGTCACAGACGTTGTTGAGCAAGTCATGGTCGTGAGAAATAAGTAGGACTGAGCCCTGGTAATCAACCAAAAATTCTTCTAGGGCCGAAACAGAGCGAATGTCTAAGTGATTGGTTGGCTCATCTAAGATTAGAACATCTGGATTGGTGTATAAAAAGAGCGCAAGTTGTAAACGAGCCTTTTGACCACCAGAAAGAGTCCAAATTTTGGATTTTATAGTTTGCTTACTAAAGTAAAACTTTTTTAAAACCGAAGCTGCTTCGTAGTCAGCTATGGGGAAGCGAGCGCAAAAAACAGAAATTGGTGTTCCATCTGCCGGTAAGGTTTCTAGATGCTCTTGAGAATAGTAACCAACCTTGAGGTTGTCCCCTACTCTGGCTGTCCCCTCTTTTGGTTCCAGCAGACCTAGAATTAATTTAATTAAAGTGGACTTGCCGGTCCCGTTGCCAGAAACAAGTGCAACTTTGTCCCCCACTTCCATAAAGAAGTCAGTATTTTTGAAAATAATATTTTCCCCGTAAGAGAAAGACAAATTGCGAACCAAGATAGAAAGTTTGTTTTTAATTTGTTTGGCCGAAGTTTTGGAGCTTAGTTGAATTTTGACGTCCTTTTTCTTGGGGTCATCGACCATTTCGCCTTCAAAACGAGCAAGACGTTTTTGAAGAGCGTGGTAGTAGCGAGCGACTTTGGGGCCACTAGCTGCTTTTTGTCTAAATCTCTCAACTAGCTCTAGTAATCTTTTGTGTTCTTTTTCTTGGACTGCATGCAAATGCTCTAAATCGTTTCTTTCTTTTTCGTATTCCACCACAAACTTGGCATAGCCAAAGGAGTAGGTTCTTATCTCCCTATCTTCGACTAGCCAGGTGTAATCGGTGATTTGTTTTAGAAGATGTCTGTCGTGAGAAATCATTATCACCAAACCAGAGAAAGACTTTATGGCTTGAGCTAACCATTGTTTGTTTTCGATATCCAAGTGATTGTCTGGTTCGTCTAATAAAAGCACGTCGTACTCGCCAGAATAAATAAGATCAACTAGGAGAGCAACTTTCTTCTGACCACCAGAGAGCTCGGGCATACTATCGATCTCTTGAGTTAAGTAGCCCACTTTTACCTCACTTCCCCATTCTATCTTGCCACTATCCTGCTCTTCTAGGCCGGCCAATATTTTTAAAAAGGTGGACTTACCAGAGCCATTGTCGCCAATGAGTGCCACAACACCATCACCTACATGATTAAAGGAAATATCGTCGATTAGAGGTTGGTTGTAGCTCTTTTGGAGAGAGCTTACTTTTAAACTGATCACGCTTAAGTATACCAGTTGTCCTATATTTATTTTATGACCAGCCTGTTTTCTATAAAGCCTAATTGGTACTTTTTACCAGAGATTAGCTTGCCTTCTAGTATTTGCAAGGCGAGTTCATCCTCTATTTTGTTTTGGATAACCCTTCTTATTGGTCTGGCACCATAGATTTTGTCAAAGCCATACAGGAGTACCATTTGCTCAACCGACTCACCAAAGGTCACTGTGTAACCTTTTTCTTGTAATCTATTTTTAAGTGAGTCAAGTTGAATTTTAATAATACCTTTGATGTTTTCTTTCTTTAATTGGGTAAAGCTTACTATTTGGTCTAATCGATTTAAGAGTTCTGGTCGGAAAAACTTTTTTAGTTCCTCAAAAACCTTAGCTTGAATGTCCATTGCAGAGAGTTTGTCATCTAAGTGGTATTGTCCGCCAAGATTGCTGGTCATAATAATGACCGTGTTTTTGAAATTTACTGTTCTACCCTTACCATCTGTTAGACGACCGTCATCTAATATTTGCAAAAATGCATTAAAGATAAGTAGGTGTGCTTTCTCGGCTTCGTCAAAAAGAATGACACTATATGGTTTTCTGCGAACTTGCTCGGTGAGCTGACCACCCTCTTCGAAACCAACGTAGCCAGGGGGAGCACCGATAAGCCGTGAAATTGAGTGACTTTCGGTGTATTCTGTCATATCAATGCGAATGAGGGCTTTTTCGTCTCCAAAAAGTTCACGAGAAAGGGTTTTGGCGGTTTCGGTTTTACCCACTCCAGTTGGACCCAAGAATAAAAATGAGGCAATTGGTCGTGTCTCGTCAGAGAGCCCAGCCCTAGAGCGACGAATGGCGTTGGCTACAGCACTGACGGCCTCGTCTTGACCTAAAACTGATAACTTTATTTTTTGCTCCAAATTTACCAATTTTTGGCTCTCACTACCACCAATTCTGCCAGCAGGAATACCGGTCCAGCGAGAAATAACCTTGGTAATATCATTGCTGTCGACC
>MFAQ01000041.1:226-481 GCA_001776275.1 Candidatus Collierbacteria bacterium RIFOXYD1_FULL_40_9 | reverse complement strand
TGCTTCTTCTAAGCGAATCTCCTTTTCAGCTTTGTCTAAGTCAATTTTTAGCAAATCAATTTTTGACTGGAGATTGTTGATACTTTGAATAATTTCTTTTTGTTCTTTCCAGTTTTTTTCTAGTTTTTCTATTAAGATTTTTTTGTCTTGTTTTTCTTTTTCGAGGATTTCTTTTCGTTTTTGTGATGACTCATTTTTGTCAGACTTTAGAGCAGCAAGCTCAATATCGATTTGGGTGGTTTTTCTTTTTAATAA
>MFAQ01000041.1:0-136 GCA_001776275.1 Candidatus Collierbacteria bacterium RIFOXYD1_FULL_40_9 | reverse complement strand
ATCGGGAATGTAACGAACAGAAAGATTAACTGCAGAAACTAGAGCGTCGTCGTTTATTTTTAACTTGTGATGAACTTCGTATTTGTCTTTTAAGCCACGCAAAATAGAAATGGCATCCTCTTGACTTGGTTCTTCG
>MFAQ01000040.1 GCA_001776275.1 Candidatus Collierbacteria bacterium RIFOXYD1_FULL_40_9 | reverse complement strand
TAACCTCCACAGCCGAACTTGGAATAGCAACCATAATTGATATGGGTGTTAGCTTTGTCGGTTTCGTTAACGGCCTTCCAGACCTCCTTTTTAACACACATATAAACCAAAGCGGCCACTTCAAAATTACTACCGAACTTCTACTCGCAAAAGCCAAACCTCAAGACTCGCCCTAGCGAGTCTTTTTTGTATAAAATATAATCATATGGACCAATACAGCCCAATCTACATCAATATCCCTTGCCCCACCACCAAGGAAGCCCAAAAAATCTGTTGTGAACTTTTGGAACAAGAACTTTGTGGAACCGCCAAAATTTACCCTCAAGTTGAGCTATTTTACGCAAAAAAAAGGAGTCGAGCCAGAAATAGTTTGTATCATCAACTTAAAAACTACCAATATTAACCTGCCAAAGATTTACGAGTACATCCTCAAAAACCACAGCTGGGGAACACCGTGTATAGAAGTTTTACCCCTCCAATCCGATCTCTGCTAAGTCAAAACATTAGCATCAATATAGTATCCAAGCCTAAATATTGACACGTTTATATTTTTATGGGATAATATTTCAAAATTTGCCGAAGTAGCTCAATGGTGGAGCAACCGCCTTGTAAGCGGTAGGTTACGAGTTCAAGTCTCGTCTTTGGCTCTCCCAAGGGGGAGGGAATGTAAATTAAAAACGAGGACGTGGCGGAATTGGCAGACGCGCTAGACTTAGGATCTAGTGCCGCAAGGCATGAGGGTTCAAGTCCCTCCGTCCCCACTGGCAAGAAACAAAGGGAGATAGCGCAGCTGGCTAGCGCGCTTGCTTTGGGAGCAAGAGGTCGCGGGTTCAAATCCCGTTCTCCCTACTGGCCACCATATATGTGGCAAATAATAAAAGATTGCAAGGCCCTCGCCCTGGTAGCTCAATGGATAGAGCACCGGCCTTCTAAGCCGTTTGTTGTGGGTTCAAATCCCGCCCGGGGCGCCTAGCAAGACAATCGAAGGCTTGTAGCTCTAACTGGCAGAGCGCCTGACTCCAAATCAGGAGGCTAGGAGTTCGAATCTCTTCAAGCCTGCTGGCAAGTAAGACATTGGTTACCCAGTGTCTTTTTTTACGCAAAAGTCTAAACTTTTCTCAATTTACTTCCAAACCACAAAGCCAAAACCAACAGTACAATTCCATAATACATAGCAAAATTCTTGGCTCCACCAGCCAGCGAAACCGCCCTGCCCACAAAAGTACCAAATAAAGCATAGGGGATATTGCGAAGCAAACTAAGAGAAGAAAGGATGGTGGCCCGCACCGCAGAATCCGTATTCTCATTTATGACCACCGAGGTGTAGTTTTGGTAAACAGATTCACCAATTACTCTAATCATTAGCAAAAGCGCCGACAACCACATGCCGACAATAGGGGAGACTGCCAAACACAAAGCGATTATCACAATTGGCAAAATTAGTAATTTTCTCAAACTCATCTTTATTTTCCACCTAGGAATAAAGTAAGTAGCCACACCAGCCACCAAGCAAGCAACCGAAAACAACCAGCTAATAGTGGTAGGAGTAAAACCATATTCAACCGCCAACAAATCGTCTAGCAAGTTGTAGATAAAAACCATCATCCCACCCGTCACCACCAAATACCAAGATAATCTCTTTATATACTCATCACCAAACAGGACTCTGATGCCCTTAGTATTTTGAATAAAAAAAGTTTTTAAGCTATATTTTTCTGTGTCCACTTTTGGTTCAACCAACAAGAAACAAGCTACAAAACCAAGCAAACTGACCACACCACTAAGCAAATAGGGAAGGCCGGGGTAATAATTAAAGGCGACTCCCCCAATAATTGCCGAAAGGGCCATAGCCCAAAGTCTCACCGCTCCCAAACTTCCCATTTTCCTATCGAACTGGTCTTCTCTTTTTAAGGATTTGAGACTGTCGTAGAGCAGAGCCTCCATGGTGCCAGAATAAAAAGCATAAGCCAAACAGATAAAAAACCACAATGACCCAGCTAACATCCACAAACTACTGGACACACCCATCAAAAAATTACCTATGGTTAGAAACAAAAAAGCTAAAGTTAAAGTTTTCTTTTTACCAACCAGGTCGGCAAACGCTCCTGTCGGAATCTCATAAAGCAGTCCAGCTAAAAGGGCTCCAGAATCCAACATAGCCACTGTCACATACCCGCCAAACATCAAGTAATAAAATATCCAGTTTCCCATCCAAAACCACGAGTGAAACGTAAACGACAAAAAATAAGCAATCTTTACATTTCTCTCCATAAACAAATTCTAAACCAAAACTCCGTATAAAATATACTAATGAAAAACATTCTGACTCGTGACCTAAATGCAATATCAAACCTGCAGGTTGTAGATGTCCGCACACCAGAAGAGTTTCAAGAAGGCCACCTGCCAAACGCCACAAATCTCCCTGTGGAATCCTTAATCTCCGGCAATCACCAAAGCCTAGACAAAGCTACCCCATTGCTCATTTATTGCGAGTCTGGGGCTCGAAGCCAAATTGCCTGCCAAATCCTGGATCAGCAAGGCTACCAAACTTATAACCTCCTCGGAGGCTACACAGCCTGGCTTGCACACAACAGTAAAAGGTGATAAAATAACCCATAATCTTTAAAAACTTTCCTGGTATCCCAGGATAAAAAAATTCACACACAAGGAGACAGAAATGACTGACGACCTCAGACAGGTCAAAATATCACTGACGAAACTTAACATCATTAAAATGGCCGCAGAAATCATTAAGGGGCAAAAAGTACTTGACGAAAATAATATTTTTGAACAAATAGAAGTCCTTATCAGGGATAGCGAAAAACTTCTAAAGACAATCAATCTTACTCTTGAAAAAAATGAATATATTGATTTTGAGTCAAAGATTAGTATTGTCTACATTGTCCTTGGTGTTTGGTTGGGCACAAGCAACCCTTACGCGATCAAAGCAGAAGTTAATGGATACAACAATGCTCCAGCTCAGACATTAAAAAGAATAAGCTTATGTTTAGAAGAAGCCAGAAATGATTATTTCCGAAACTCGCAGTAATGCGAGTTTTTTTCATGAATAAAAAAATTGGCCCACCTAACATCAATATTGGCAGGGGACATTTGAATAGGGGAGAGGGGTATAGGAATCGGGTCTTGTATAAATCAAATAAACCCATATAATAGAAATCCTCACATTGACAACGAAAGGATAATTAAATACGTGGATCAAAACGCAATTGCAAGATATGCAAAATTGATTCTGTCGATGCCAAAAGCATCTGAGGCAGACGAAAAAGCCAAAGCTGTATGTGACGATATTATCGGGAAAATCAAAACAAATGAAAAACCAGTAGCTCTAAAAAAAATTTCAGAAGTTTTGACTCAATGCAAAATTGACTCCACCGAGGAAGAAACCAGAATGATTTATGATGAAATTCGCAGTCTAATATAGATAAACACACCCTCCGGATATGGAGGGTGTGTTTTGCGACTCAGGCACAAACAACCAAGCCCGTAGAATGCCCCCAAAACGGCTTCTGGCAATCTTTATGGATACTTTATCATTAGATTGATATATCAATATAAATAATAACTGAGATCTAACATATGAAATCTGAAATCTTAGATACAAACAGGCTCAAACATTCGGGTTTTTGTACAAAAAACAAAAAAGTGGGTTAAATTTGCATACAGAAAATTTAAAAGACAAGAGAAGTCATCAATAAGAAGGAGCAAGTAAAACTTTCGGGATTCTTTACGGAAAAGCCACAAGAGTGAAGATCTAATTCCCCAGGCACAACTCTGTTTTTTACGTCGCAAAAGTATTATTGTACGACATAAAATAAACGATTCTCCCTAGCCTACACTAACTGCTAATAACAGGGGAAGAGCGAAACGACAGAAAACACCATATATATTCCTCAATTAATCCGCACGTTCTTCTCCTTCTTCAGAACAGTAAATCATAAGTTATTGATTCTTTTAAGCAAAACTCTGGTTCTACTTCTATCTCGAGCCTGTAGGCACGATAAATATATCAAAAGATATCAAAACTAAGTTATTCACACTTCCCTATCGTGAAAACTTTTCTAAATTGTGAAAACTATAGGATTTAATATTATAGGTCAATTACTATAGGATCTCTCCTCTTCTTTACTCACAGCCAAAAAATCTGAGATCTGATATCTGTAATCTGAAATCTAGTTCCCTGTCCACGAGGTTGTCAAAAAACCAATTATCATAATAATAATTACCGTCGCTACGTATTCGACCACACTCTCAAGGTATACCCTACTCGAAAGCCTTTGTTCCATAACTCCGAGCAAGGCATATAGTAGCGACGTAATCATAAGGCCACCCATAAAGGGCTTAACAGGCCAAAACGAAATTACTAACCCCAATAACCCAACCAACAAACCTACTGTAAGCGCAAATCTACCAACCTCGGCAACATAGTTATTCTTAAGATCAACACTCCAAAAAGAAGGAAAACTTAAAATTGTAGCAGCTAGTAAGGTCATTAAAAAAATCCAATAGAAGGGTATCTTCAAGCTTAAAATTGTTGTAAAGAAAAACAACGAGGTCACTAAAGTCAAAATAAAGTTTACCGATCTGGCTGCTCTAAAGAGTTGTATTGTTCTAATCGAGGCTACCGAAAATATATTCTCGACCAGCATTACCCCATAAAGACCAATACCAAATAAAACATAATATAAAAAACGAAAAACACCAGCAAACAACATTGCACTCTCAACTTCAAACACTCTACCAAACAATCTTGGAATTGAATTTGGCAAAAAATTGGCAAAAAGTGCACTACCAAAAGTAAACATGATAGGTAAAACCAGTAATGTAATCCACTCAACCCCCTTTAAATCGTCAAACAAAACCCAAACCACTAAAACATAGGTTAGCGCTGCTACCGCCAACGACAAACCAAGTTGATACTCTACAGGCAACAAGCTCGAACCCCACAAACTACAGGCAACTAAAAAGGCAACCAATACAAATCTTGCTCGTTTTTGCATAT
>MFAQ01000039.1:1114-5046 GCA_001776275.1 Candidatus Collierbacteria bacterium RIFOXYD1_FULL_40_9 | reverse complement strand
TCAGAGACTTAATTATTTTCTCTTTGTCAATCTTATGACCGACAAAGTCGACACCGTCTTTTACTTTTAAAATCAAAGGAGCTTCATAAACTTTTACCAAAGACTCATTAATTCTAAAAAACTTTTCAGACTCGTCCTCAATATAAGTCGGTTTCGGCGCCACTCTAATCATCGGCATTCCATAACTAACCACAACTTCCTCCACCACAGTTTTAATATCAACTCTCATAATTCTTTTTCTGTTCTCCACATCAAATAAACCGCTCATTTCATTAAAGGTAGCTTTAAGTTCTTTTTTCTCTTCTGGCAAAATATCCAAATATGCCCTTGTTACTCTCAGTTTTGGCTCAATCTCACTCAAAAGGTTAGTCACATTGTTTCTTTGGTACCACATGTCTCCCTTGTCCAGTTCTATTCCCAGGTCTCTTAGCGAATAGGCTTTCTCTCCGGTCGGCAACAAAAATAAAACTCTCTTTTCTTGCTCATACTTATCAATAACAGCAAAAAAGTCTTCCTTCGTTAATCCTCTCAATTTAATTTCCCCAACCCTCTCTACAGCCCAAATGGTTCCAGATGACTTAAGGCCAAAAATAGCCAAAACCAAGCCAAAAACAGCCAAAAATATCACCCACCAAGCTCGCTTAATTAACCTCACAATATTCAGTTTAAATCATTCTTGATTTAATTGGTGCTAGTGTAAAATACAACCTGAAAGACACAATTCCGCTTTAGGAGGCGCTCGTGAACAATTTACCAAGTTTAACCCCAAAGACATCTATTTTTGAAGTTAAATTCGACGACAAATGGCAAGCCACCATTTCTTTTGGCAAAGACACCTACGGCACTATTTCTCTCCCAGGCTACAAAGATATTGGCGGTTTCAAAACAGCCATCCATCTACTAGCGATGGGAATATCGGAATTTGCTATCTCTTCAATAAACTTCGTCCCCTTACTGATCTACAAAGTCGAAAAAGAAACTGGCAGGATTTACGATATTAAATCTCTCCCGCTAAACTGGGGTAAAGATGACCTTGGTAGCGAACACTGGATCAGTACCCAGGCAATAAGCGCAAAAACTAACCAGTTGGTCACTGTAACTTTCGCACTTTGCAGAAAGCAAGGCAAAGACTTTACACTAACCTTACTCGAAGACTAGATTCTTCAACAACGCATATTCCAAAAACCCGCCCTCAAAGAGGCGGGTTTTTTAACATCACTTAAACATCTACAAGCTATGATCTAAGCCCGAAATCTACAATCCCAGATCTATGATCTACGATCTAAACCCAAAATTTATAATCCTAGACCTACGATCCACGATATATCATCTACGATCTAATTCATCCCCCATCTTTCAAGCTTGCCAAGAACTCTTTGTTTGTTTTTGTTCTGGCAATTCTGCCAACCAACACCTCTGTTCTCTCACCATCGTTAAGCATATCGAGCATTCTTCTCATCAATATTATGCTCTGGTAATCCATAGATTCAAATAGCAAATCATCTCGGCGAGTACTCGACCTCATTACATCAATGGCAGGATAGATTCGACGCTCAGCCAATCTCCTATCCAAATGCAATTCCATGTTACCTGTTCCCTTAAACTCTTCGTAAACCAAGTCATCCATACGAGAACCAGTGTCAGTTAAAGCCGTACCAATAATAGTTAAACTTCCCCCGCCTTCAATTTTTCTGGCTGCCCCAAAGAATTTCTTTGGTGGGTAAAGAGCGGCCGGATCAAATCCACCAGACAATGTTCTACCAGAAGTAGGAATAGCCAGGTTATATGCACGAGCCAAGCGAGTAATTGAGTCCAACAAGATAACTACATCTTTCCCCATTTCCACCAAGCGCTTTGCTCGCTCTAAGGCCAGCTCCGACACTTTTGTCTGGTCTTCTGCCTTTTCGTCAAAATTACTGGCAGCAGTTTCCCCGGGCATAGCACTATTTTTAGTTATCGCCAATATGTGTCTGCTAATATCTGTAACTTCTTCTGGGCGCTCACCAACCAATACCGCCATCAAGTGAACTTCAGGGTAATTTGTTGCAATGCCACTAGCAATTTCTTTTATTATGGTTGTTTTTCCTGCTTTAGGAGGTGAAACTATCAATCCGCGTTGTCCACGACCAATAGGCGCCACCATATCAATAAGACGAGTCGACAAAGTTTCTTTCCCTGTCTCCAGTTTTATTTTTTCAAATGGATAAATTGGGATTCCTTTTTCAAATCTGACCCTATCAAACATTTTGTTTGGCTCTTCCCCGTTTACTTTGGTTATCTGCATCATGGCTCCATAAGCCTCATTCTCTTTTGCCTTACGAGCTAACCCAGTAACCATGTCTCCTGCTCTAAGACGCATCTGTCTTACCATCATGGAGGAAACTTGGACATCCAACTCAGACGAACGGAACCCGGCTCTAACCATTCCTCTACCGTCGTTGTTTGTTTGGTCAAAAATACCAGTAATTTCTTCAGTTACCACTGGCTCGCTGGCCACAATTGGCCTGCTGTTGCTGTACATTCGCTGATTTTGGTTTCGATTATTGAAATTGTTGTACCTTGGCTGAAAGCTAGGTCTCATTTGTTGGTGCTGTTGTTGTTGAGGAGCAGATTGAACTGGTTGTGCAGGCTGCACGGGCGCTGTAGCAACAACAGGCTCAGATTTAACAATCTCTGGGGTTATGGCGACTTCTGGTATTTTGGTGATTTCTTCGGCTACTTTTGGAGCAACCTCAACTTTTTTGCGGCTTACAGGCATAAAATCTGAATAGATTTAATAATTTTTATAGACAATTTTTTGGAAAAAACATTAATTTTGTTGGAATCTTTTGGGTAGAGAGTAAACTTAGGAAGGGAAATCAAGCTCAACTAAACATATTGTACATCTATCTTCTCGCAAGTCAACACAAATCCTCACACATTAAAAAATAAGCCAATCAAGGGTGAAACGCGTAAGGCTTTAGCCGTAGCGCCGGTTTTAAAGTGGCACTACAAACCAAACCCATTTCACCTTCAATTAGCTCATCTGTAACAATCTAGTGCGTATTGTATCACCCCATAGCACACCTTGTCAAGCACCTATTATAGGATCAATACTTGACTTTTGCAAAGCTATAGGGTATATTTAACCATCCGCTTTTACTTCAAATCCACATTAAAAAAGGAGGCCATCGTGCCTAGTTTTATGAACCATCTCAAGTTGACGCTTTGGTTCTCCCTTTGTCTACCATTTTTTATAGGCATGGGTGGGGTTTATGCACTAAGCCAGAATGACTATTTAGCAACTACAGCTAGCCTTACAACTAGCCTCTTTATGTCACTCATTATAGGTATTTTTCTGAGAGCCATAAATGTCAATTGGCACGATACCAAGAGGCGGTATTCAAGAAAAGCAAGATACGAGTTCGCAGGTGGCGTACTTTTTGGCCTTATCGCTTCTGGTAGTGTTGCTTCATTGATCGGGGCAGCAATTGCCTTTTTTGCTTCTGAAACAATACTAAGAGCAATCTGCTTATTACCCACTGTTTTGACCCTCTACCTAGTTTGGGTTTACTTTGATACCAAAAAAAAGATGCCATTCTCCGTCCGCTAGGACGGAGTTTTTTGTGTATTTATCTTCCGTCTCTGACAAATCAACACCTTGACCAAATTGAAGCTATAGGATAAAATATCCCAAAAATCCGCTATTCGGGAGTCCACCTTGAAAAAAAATCGATTGTTCCACCTTTTTGCAATCTTATTACTTTCCTCTTTGGCTTGCAAAAACAGCCAGCAACAGCCGATAACCACCATTATGGCCACCCAAACTCTAACTGACCCACAAGCTGAACAAACAAGAGTTGCCGTAATTGACATTCAACAAGAGGCCTTTTTTACTCCAGATACATGGTCCTTAGCACCACAATCGTGTGCCCAAAGTATGACCATGATCA
>MFAQ01000039.1:0-1070 GCA_001776275.1 Candidatus Collierbacteria bacterium RIFOXYD1_FULL_40_9 | reverse complement strand
GAAAAGTGGACAGACCCCCAAGGAAAAGATATCTGGGTCTACTATCTACTTGTAAGCAATCATGCGGTATCAGAAAAAATATCACCAACATACACATTACTACCTGGTGACAGTACAAGCCTGTATAAAGACTACAACACTGCATATCTAAATTATTATCCTATTGTTGCTACAAGCGGCCAAATCGGCATAGATTCAGGTATCCTCTCTGTCTTTAGTCTTGCTAGAATTGACCGAGAAAATACCAAACCGCTTGGCATTGATAAAATAAAAACAGGCGAAAACCTACCTTTGGGTAACACCAACTATTTTGTTTTTAGTTATCCAGGATCAACCATTACGGCACAATTCTCTATTGCAATAGTTAAAAGTTCGCACCCATCTGAGCCATACACACTAAAACTGGCATCGACAAACACTACAACAAGCCCAGGTTCAAGCGGTGGGGCTGTTTGTAACCAAAATGGCGAAGTTATCGCAGTTGTTACAGGACATATTGGAAACGAAGCCATCGAGTTCATTGCAGATCCCATACCACAAAACATTTCTTACCAGATAGAAATGGCAATCCAAAACAGCCGCAGCATTCTTTTAACTAACAACATCACCCAATCCCCCTAACTAAATCTAGGGGGGTTTTTATTTGCTAAACTTAAATATGATTAGCAAAAAAAGCCTCTACACCAAAACAGGCACTCTTCTTTGGGCTCTTGCCGCTCTTTTTGCTGTTTTGCCGTCTTGGCCACACATCTACTACCGGGTAAATACCAATACCTCACAAAATCTAGCCAACACCATTGCCTCTACTGTAAACTCTCAAACACTACAAGATTCAGTCAGCCCAATACCTACTGCCCAACCTACCCCCACAGGGCAACAGCCAGTCCCTGAGCCAACCACAAACCTCCCCAGAGTCGATCCCACTCTTCCGGCCGACAATGGTCTTATTATCGAGTCCATTGGTGTCAAAAGTGTGCTTCACGAAGGAGACGACTGGCAAAACATCCTCAGGAAAGGCATCTGGAGAGTCCCAGACTTCGCCACACCCCTTTCTTCCGACAACAAGCCTA
>MFAQ01000038.1 GCA_001776275.1 Candidatus Collierbacteria bacterium RIFOXYD1_FULL_40_9 | reverse complement strand
CCAACTAGCTGATAGCGAACAGGCTCATCTTTCTGCGACTTGCGTCTTTCTCCTTGCGGACTTATGCGGTATTAATTAGCCTTTCGGCTAGCTATTCCCCACAAAAAGGTAGATTCCTGTCTTTCCTCACCCGTCTGCCACTGATCCATTCTCAGCCTTGCGGCTTCAAACTTCACCGTTCGACTTGCATGCTTAAGGTACACTGCCAGCGTTCGTCCTGAACCAGGATCAAATTCTCAAAAAAAAATTACTTGAGTATATTAAGTCACTCTCACCACTTCTTAAATGACAAATTTAAGTATAAAAATAGAAATAATTGAAATCAGCTCAATTATTTTGCTGCATATTTTTTAAAGGAACTTGAGTATTCTAACAGCCACCAATTAGCTTCGCAAGAGTCATTTTTAACTCCCGCACACAATAGACGTTCAAAAACTCAATCCACTAAAGTAATGGAATACAACTATTCTAGCACAAACCACACCTAAAACAAGCAATATTTGACTTGTTCACTTAGCCATCCCTCAACTTTGTCTCACAGAGCCAACCAAACCGGCAAGTATGACAACCCAGAATCAAGCCCTCAAAAAATCCTATAACAGTTGACTTCCAACCTAGTACATGCTAAAATTCCTCCATAATTGGCTTCAAACAAGGCCAAAATCCCACTTTTCAATTGGAGAAAAGATGACCGACCAAACCAACAAAGTCATACGTGTAGGCGTGATGGGTTTTAGCTCAAAACCTTTCGATCGAGATCTTGCAAATAGATACTTGGAAGATGCATTTGACAAAATCGCAAAAATTTTCCCTGATCGGGAAATCGTAATCGTCTCAGGACTCACATTTATTGGCATTCCTGCACTAGCTTATGCTCACGCCACTATCCGCGGCTGGCAGACCGAAGGCATTGCCTGCAAAAAAGCCCATGACTACCCCAAGTTTCCATGTAACACAGTAATTATTATTGGAGATGAATGGGGCGAAGAATCAGAAGAATTCACTTCTTCTTGTCATGTTTATGTCCGTGTTGGCGGTGGTCCACAAAGCTTCCGCGAGATCGAAGCAGCAAGAAAGCGCAATGTTTCCATCCTCGAATATGACCTCGACCAGTTACCGGCATAGTCCATCAAGACCCGGCGCTTTGCGCGGGGTCTTTTTTTTGTACACTCACAATCCGCACTTTGTGGATAAGCCACAAAAATGGCGGGCCTTACGGCTCGCCAAAACAAAATTTACTCTGAGTCTCTCATGTGTCCCGTCCCTGATTTATTCACCCAATAATTGGCGAATGAAGCGCTAGCCAAAAAACCAACAAAGAAAACAAGCCAACATACCCAGCTTGCAGCCTCCGCCTTGACAGGGATAACTGCACATAGACCCCCAACAACAATCCCAAAAAAAACAAGGGGAAGAAAAGCACCCCAGTCAATCTTTTTACGGCCACTGTTCATAACGCTATCTCCTTTTAATCTTGCGAATATCCTATATCATACCACACTAGCCTCAAAAAGTCAAAATTGGTACTTTTGTTCGCCACACTACGGGTTAGTTCTAGGCACATACCAATAATAAATGGTTGTAACCAATATCCCAAAGTTCAAAACTGGAAAAGCGACAAGTAGAGCAAATTTGATATCCTCCCACCAATTTTTACCCTCCTCCACGTTCCAATCTCTACAGTCAACAAAAATCCAGTTACAAACAGTTGTAACCAGATAAAGCACTGCAAGAGCCCCATAAATCAAAACAAAAACCAAGTTCAAAGCAAGCCAGTTCATTATTACCTCTCTTTTCTAATTTGAGAATTTCAATTTACACCCCATATTCTATCAAACAATCACCCCACCACCCAAGCACTCTCCAGCCCCAGAGTAAAACACAGCACTCTGTCCACTCGCCACCCCAAACACCTCTTTCTCAGTTTCTACAGATATATGATTATTTTGCTTGTCCCGCGTAGCTTTGGCGAAGTAGGAAGTTTTTGATTTTTCGAGTTTTTGAATTTTTAGTATCTCCCCTCCATGTCTAATCCTCACAAATAACTCACTATCCTCTGTCAACTTTTGCAAAATCACAGAAGTTCCGTCTTTGCTATGGTTGATTAGGCTTATATTTTCTATACTTATTTTGTTACTCATAACCTCAGTTTTGTCTCCCACTATCAATCTATTAGCAAAAGCATCTTTATCCACCACATAATATATTTTTGTTATATCTCCGTCTTGAGTTCTTGATGTCTGGAGTTTTTGGGCACTTGGATCCATTGTCCACCCCCCTCGCTCGCCAATAGTATAAAAAGCCACCCCTCTGTGTTTCCCAATCACATTTCCACTCGTATCCATCACTTCACCAGGTTTTTCCAAAAGCCTTCTTTTTAAAAACTCACTCACTTCCACATTCCCCACAAAACAAATCCCTTGGCTATCTTTCTTATTTGCCACGCTCAATCCAGCTTTTTTTGCCACTTCTCTCACTTCACTCTTCAACAAGTCCCCCAAAGGAAAAATTACATGTTTAAATTCCTTCTCGGTTAATTTCCACAAAAAATATGTCTGATCCTTATGCTTATCATTCGGTATATATAGTTTCACCTGATCGAGCAAATCGCGCGCAGATACCCCCTCTGAGCCGGCGAAAGTGGGATCATGCGAGCACGACTTTTGCTGATCAGGTGAAACTAATCGGGCGTAATGCCCAGTTGCAATATAGTCAAATCCATTTTCCAAAGCCCAATCCAAAAATAAACCAAACTTTATTTCACTGTTACATAGAACGTCTGGGTTTGGTGTCCTTCCGGCTTCATATTCGTCGTAAAAATACTTTATAACACGATCATTATATTCTTCCGAAAAATCCAGTTCCTTAAAAGGAATCCCGATTTCCAGTGCAGCTTTTAGAGCACTTGTCCTGTCTTCGTCAGCCCTACAGCCATTCTTCTTTATCCACTCTTCTCTCGTCACTCCATCCTTTTCTATTTCACTTTTTGGTGGCCAACAATAAAGATGAACCCCAACCACCTCAAAACCCTTTCTTTTTAAGAGAAGAGCTGAAACGGCACTATCCACACCTCCAGAAAGCCCAACAGCCACTTTTTTCATAAATTAGTCTTCAAAATACTCAGTTATATTTTTCATTATTGCCACAGTATCTTCATAGCTATATTCAACACCAGTTCCATCCTCAAAGACAAAACCACCGTCAGCTTCACATACAACCAACCTTTCGTTTATTCTAAGTGGGAACCTTGGCAACTCTTCATTTTCCTCTGGTTCCTCCTCTGGCTGATTCCTCAACCAAGTTTCTGCACTATCAGCGCTCTCTCCCTCACTCCAACAACGCAAAGCCACCAAAAATGTTTCCGGGGCGGCAAAACCAGAAAACACCCTTACCCTGTCATCAGTACCCAAGGAAACTTTTACTTCTCCAGTTTCCATATCGTCAGGGTCGCCCATCATATCTAAAACAGTCATCGAAAAAATCTCACTTTTTACTGGTACAAACAGTTTTTCGTTTTCCATATGTCCCATATTTTATCACTAAGGCAATAGCTAAGACACCAATCTTTGTGCCACATTTACTCCCAGCTTACTTCTCTCAAACCATTTAAATTGTGCTGTCCTGTTTACCTCAAATATTCTCCATTGCTGAGTTGTCTCATCCCAAGCAACATCTAACCCTGCAAAGTCAGCCCTGAGGACTCTCATAGCCTCTCTGCAAACTTTGTCTAGTTCTGCCATCTGGCTTTTACTAAACTTTGGCTTAATGTTTTGAGTTTCCTCAATTATCTCTACAGTTTTAAACTTGTCTTTCTGCCTGTGTTTCATTTTCCCCAAAATCTCTCCATTAAGTACCAAAACTCTATACCATCTCCTTACGGTAAGCACTGGCTGTATCAGAACATCTCCCTCGCTATATTTTTGAGAAAGTTTTGCTAATCGCTCAATACTCTCTGCAAGCTTTACATTTTTGCCATGAGAACCAAACCGCGCCTTTACCATCACAGGTACAAATTCTTTTTTTCGTTTACTAAGTATCTCCAAGTATCGTCTCCATCCTCGAACACCATTAAAAGAAGCAAAGGGGATTACCGGAAGCCCAGCCTGAGCCAAAAGAACTCCCTGTTCCAACTTTCCCATAAGTGGAAAAAGTTTAAAACTCTCCCCGTTTATTACCTTTGGTTTATTTTCAGTTAGGTTATCAATATATTCCAAAATTACCGACTTCACCCCCAACATGCTTGCTGCCCCACGCTTCGTAGCAGCCCTAGGTATTACCAAGTCATACTCATAAATTTTCTTTCCGGTTCCAAGGTCAATTACAGGTTTGCCGATACTACTCACCCCAAGGCGCACATGCTCATAGTTAACCCTATCTACTTCAAAGCCAAACTTCACAGCCTCCTCCTCAAGGCGTTTAGGCTCATATTCCCCCCTAAATCTGGTTAAAATTAAAATCTTTTTCATATCGAAATAGAGAATTTTTTAAATAAATCTCGATGAACTTGTCTAAAAGTAAAAATATCGCGCAAAGTCAAAAAGCTGGTTCCGCCATAGGCGGATTTTTGACTGCAAGCAAGAACGGATTTTGCGCAGGCAAAATAGCGTTCGGTTTTTACGATAGATAAGTTCAGAAGAGATGCTAAAAAATTCATTTTGAAAACTTTTCTTTACAATACTCCAAAATTGCTCTAGCGGCATTTATTTTCGTCCTCTTCTCAAAAACCTTAAACTGTGGTGCCTCATTTACCTCTACTATATAGACCTTACCAGTCTCAATATCTCGAATAATATCAGTACCTGCCACCTCGACCCCCAGCACTTTAGCAGCCTTCTCTGCAATTCCAATTACATCTATAGGTAATTCCTTGACAGCTACAGAACTTCCTTGGCTTTTATTCAAAATAAGCTTCTCTTCTTTCACCTGCCTCTTAAACCCACCAATACATTTATAGCCTACCGTCATCACTCGAAAGTCACCGTCATTTCTAATATATTCTTGTATCAAAAACCCTCTCAAGGGAACTTGTCTATCACCCTTCTCCTTTGCTTTTTCTCGTCTTCCTTCCAATACATGAACTAGCTTTTCAATATCCTCCATCTCACGAATCCAAAAAGTTCCCATTCCATGCCTGCCACCTTGCGACA
>MFAQ01000037.1:26268-29039 GCA_001776275.1 Candidatus Collierbacteria bacterium RIFOXYD1_FULL_40_9 | reverse complement strand
ATAGAAAAGTTTCTGATATTTTTGGACATTGTTTAGGTGTTGTTGGTTGAGCCGTCGATAACCTCGTCGCTGCTCGCCAGTATTTTACGCCAGTTACCCAATTTGTGAGCTATTTTAACAACCTCTGAGAGCTCCTCGACTTTTGTTAGGGCACAAATTAGCAGATAAACCCCAAAACCAACCGCACTGACCACTAAAGTTAGAGCAATAAGAGGAATCGTTCTTGTGGTGTCAAAAACAAAAGCATCTAGCAAACGCATGGGAATCCAAAGAGATAGACCAGTAAGAAAGGTCACACCGAGCATTTTTAGAAGTTTAAAACTGATTCCGAGCCGACCAATTTTGTAGGAGAGTAGAAAGTATGTGATAAGGAAATCTAATAGGTTGGAAAGTGATAGAGCCAAACTAACACCAACAATACCCATATCAAAACGCTTAACAAAAAGATAAGCAAAAAAGGTATAAAAACAAACAGATATAAAGCCGCTCAGTAATGGTGTTTTTGTGTCTTTGAGAGCGTGAAGAGCTCTGGTCAGTGTGTGAATAACCGCTAAGGCGGGAATAGAGAAAGAAAGTAGGGCGAGGGCTAAACCAGTGTTAAGAGTTGCCTCCCAGGGAAAAGATTTTGCACCAAAAGCAATACGAACGAGAGGAATACGAAGAACTAAAATTAAAACAGCAGCAGGAAGTGAAAAAAAGAAAATCTGAAGAATTGACTTGGTAAGAGTGTCTTTGAAGACTGTTTTGTCTGGCAGGAGAGCATCCTTTGACAAAGAAGGAAAAGTAGCTTGGCTTAAGGAAACTCCAAACAAAGTCACTGGAAGTATATAAAGTTGCCTGGCAAAAGTGTACATAGATAAGCTGCCTGGCAGTAGTAGCGAGGTCAAATTAACCGAAACCCAGCGCTGAATCTGATCTAAGCTGAGGGACAGGGTTCTTCCTGGCATTAGTTTAAGCATATTTATCAGGTTGGGGTGAAAGTTAGTGAAAATTATTTTTGGCTTGATACCTGATCGAAGAACAGCTGGAACTTGGATAAGACAATGGAGGAGGGCGCCAAAAACAACGCCGATGGCAGCAGAATAAATACCAAATCGAGAAGAGAAAAAGAAGACGCCTAAAATAGTTCCCAGGTTGTAGAGAATGGGAGCGACGGCAGGGAGTAAAAATTTTTGTTCTGCCTGAAGTACCCCGGTGAAGACTGATGAGAAAGCGAATATCATTTGAGAAACGGACATAATCCTAATCAGATTAGACATAACAACCAGCTTGTCTGCTGGAAAGTGGGTGATGAGATTTGATAGTGGATAGGCAAAAATAAAAATAATGACTGAAAACAAGGCTAAGCCAAGCGAGATAAAACTAAGAGTTGATTGAGTCAAATTGTTGGCATCCTCTTTAGATTTTTGAAGCGACTCTTGGAAAAAAGGAATAAAGGAAGCAGACAAGGCACCAACAACCAAAAGCTGAAAGACAGTGTCTGGAATGACAAAGGCAGCAAAATAGACGTCCAGAAGAGCTTCTTGACCTCCAAAGAATCTAGAAGCCAAAAAACGGTTTCGCAGTAGCCCAAGCAGGGCAGAAGCCAAGAAAGAACAGCCAATTATGGCTGCCGCTGAAAGAATGCCGGTGTTCTTCTTGGTCAGAAGTTCTTGAGACTTGGAAATTATTTTTTGAACCACGATCTATTTTAATTCAGCAGGAAACGATTATCTAGCTTATTGTCTGATGTGGTGACACGTGATAAAATTAGCTTCACTATGCCATTAACTAAGTCTGCAATCAAAAAACTAAGATCCGATAAGCGTAAAGCTGCCTACAATAAGGCTACAAAAACGAAAGCCAAGTCGGCTGTGGATAATTTTAAATCTCTTTTGAGTCTGGACTCACTCAGCAAAGCTTTTTCTGCTGTAGATAAAGCTGCCAAAAAAGGAGTGATAAAGACCAGAAAAGCCGACAGAATAAAGTCTCGCTTGTCTAAAAAAGTTAAGTAGATATCCATCTTCTTCCCCTGATATACTGAAATTGTGGCTAGTTTCAGAGAAAATTTTAAAGTAAATTTGTTGCCAAAAACAAGCTTTGAGTTCTCCTCCTTGGGGAAGTTTTTGTCGTGGGCAATGACTTCAGGTAGAGTGATGGTCGTGCTGACTGAGTTTGTGGTTTTACTTTCTTTTGGTTCTCGGTTTTATTTTGATAAAAAAATAAACGATTTGTCTGAAGTGATTGACCAGAAAATGGCTCAGATTGAAAGCTTTTCTGAAATCGAAACCCAAATAAGATCGGTTTTGGCCAAACAAAAACCGGTTGTAAGTTACTTGGAGAGAAACATCAACTTTGCCAAAAAGTACGATGATTTAAGCTCCTCAGTACCAAAGGGAATCCTAATGGAAAAAGTGTACATAGACCAAAATACGCTAAGGCTAACCGGTAAAGCAGAAACAGAGTTAGCGTTTGCCAATTTTCTTTCGAATATGAAGAAAATGGACTCTCTTTCGTACTTAAACATTCGTGACACCAACTTCGAGCAAAATACAAAATCGGTTACATTTACCATTCAAGCAACTTATAAGTAATGGCAATTATTAATAACGAACGCTACGCAAAATACTACCATAAACTGGGTGCTGTTTATGAGCGTCCGGAAATAAAAGCCTCACTGGAAGTTATCTTCTCTGTTTTCATGGTTGTGTTATTGATATTTGCCGCCATTAGACCAACACTGACAAACTTAACTGCACTTCAAAAGAGAATTTCAGATAAAGAAAGCTTAA
>MFAQ01000037.1:24908-26249 GCA_001776275.1 Candidatus Collierbacteria bacterium RIFOXYD1_FULL_40_9 | reverse complement strand
CAAAAAAATATCCCAACTTTTTTCAGCACATGAGCAACTTGACCAATTCAGCAGTTTTCTAAATCTATATGAGAATGCTGTTCCCCAGCAGTTTAACTACACTGAGATGATTGGGAGAGTAGAACAACTGGCTAGAAGCAACAATTTGGAGGTAGAAGTAGTATCAGTTCCAGGAATTTCTTTAATTGGGGATAGTAAAGGTGTCGGAGAGTGGTCGACAAAACTTCTAAAACCAGACGGAGAAAAAATTATAACTACACCGGTTGATTTTCAGGTTTCTGGAAAACCAAAACAAATTAGAGATTTTTTGGTACAACTTGAGAGCATGGATCGCCTGACGACTATTAAAAGTGTGAACCTTATTAAAGAAACAGGGAGTAGTAAGGGCACCGAACGAATAAAGGCGGGAGGTCAAGTAAATTTTTACTCATTAATAAACACAAAATGAAACCTAGAAAGAGTTTATCTGTTTATGTATTATTAGTAGGTATACTAGGTCTTTTGATTGTCGCTGGTTTTTTTACATTTCAAATTGTAGATGAAGCCACAAAGAGTCAAATACCAGCAGAACAAAGAGAGCTAGTGAAACCAATTGATGGGGCTATAGAACAAAGAGTTATCGACAACCTTCAAACAAGAAGGACCTTCTCCAGAGAAGAAATCTTGGTTTCACCAATGGCTATACCATCAATAACAATTTCGCCAACAGTGGCGATAGTAGCGACTGCTTCATCAGAGGCAGCAGTAATAAAACAATAAAGATAATGACCCAAAAAAGTATCATGAACCGAAAGATTCCTACCTTTTTAGGTCTTTTGATTTTAGTCGCTGGACTTGTGGGTGGAATCTATTTGGTGAACTCGAGAACCAGTCTCGAAACAAAAGCTGGCCCTACAGAAAGCCCCAAGAATATTAAGGTAACAAATAGAGGTTCTAACACGATTAGTATTAGTTGGACTACAGATGTGCCAATGACTGGGTATTTAAGATATTCCGAAGACCCAGCAAAAATAAACCTACCAGCAGGTGACGTCCGCGACCAAATTTCAGGGACATCGCAGTCTTATACAAACCACTACGTAAATATAACTGGGCTAAACCCCAATAAGCAGTACTATTTTAATATTGGTTCTGGATCGCAAACATATAATGATAACGGCAGACCATTTCAATTTAAAACCTTTGCAAGTGTAAGCTCTCCACCGGAAGATGTTGTGTCTGGCAAAGTAATTAATACCGATAATTCACCTGTGAATGGCGCAATTGTTTTTTTGGATATTGACGGATCCGAAACTCTTTCGAGTATCACAAAAAACGATGGATCGTGGAGATTGAACTTGT
>MFAQ01000037.1:24596-24878 GCA_001776275.1 Candidatus Collierbacteria bacterium RIFOXYD1_FULL_40_9 | reverse complement strand
AGGCCAGTGCCAGATATTTTGATTGGCAAAAATCAAGCCTTTGTAGAGAGTACCGGATTACTTACTCAATCCGAAGCCGATACTTCATCTAGTCGAAGTGGAACTTTTGCGTTGACAGAAAGCCAGCTTTCTAGTCCTATTAACTTAGATCAACAAGGGGTGGTACTTGGCGCAGTGACCTTTTTAAATCCAGCAATTGAAGGCGAGCTAATTGCAACCTCAACTCCAGAATTCAAAATAAAATTGGCTACAGGCTCTGGACTGATACTTAAAGTTGGGGAG
>MFAQ01000037.1:21633-24585 GCA_001776275.1 Candidatus Collierbacteria bacterium RIFOXYD1_FULL_40_9 | reverse complement strand
TATTTTGAATTCAAATGCAAGTGGTGAGTACGTTTGGTCTCCAAGTACTGAGCTAAATAAGGGGGCGAATGTTTTAACCGCTGAGTATGTTGATGATAAAAATATAAAACAATCTGTTGTTAGAAGTTTCAATGTATTAGCTGTTGGAGATATATCTGGACTACCTGCGTTTACGGCAACACCATCGGCGATAGTCGAGGTAACACCAACGCCAACAGAAGCAACAACTATGCCAGAGACAAACGATGAAAATCTAAACGACGCCGGTAGCATGGAACAAATGGTTAGTCTTGCCTTATTTGGTTTAATATTGATTATTGGAGGATTTGTTTTAAAGAAAAAATGGCAATAAAAAATAAGGTTATATATCTTCTTTTTGGATTAGTGTTTGTTGTGGCCGGTATTGTTTTTGTCTCAATGAAGGTATCAGAAAAAACATCGATTACTCCAAATGCTCCAGATAGCAAACCCCTTGCAGGTGCAGCTCCGGCGTGCAGCGAAATAGGTACTGGTTTGGACTGCGTACCAGCATCGACATCCAATTCTGGTGACAATGAGCCAATTGGCTCTATATACTGCTCGACTGGTAACTCTAGTAGCCCTTATTCCTGGTGTTGTGCTGTCGGTTACGAAACTGCTTATACTAACTCGGCATGGAGATGTGTCTTAAAAGGTAGTAGTTCAAATTCTGGAGGTGGAAGTTCTGGATCGTCCAATAACGGTGGAGGAGGTGGGGGTGGGGGAAGTAATAGTAGCAGCAAGAGTGGGGGGGCTTGTGTAGAAGAATGTCCGGGTAGTGATGGGGTATTGCGAAACTGTACTGGCGAACAAGCGCAGAGTTTATGTATGTGGCAAGGGAGAAAAGAGTCGTGTGGAGGAAAAGATTATTGTTGTCCGTCGGCAAACGGAGCATGGACGACTGACATGACCATGTGTCAACCATGCAACATAACAGGACCGACAAACTTGACCACTGAATCTATATCGGGAACATCGCAGAAGCTAAAGTGGGTAAATGGTGAAGGAGGTATGACCCGAATGTGGGTTAGCAAGCACTCAAACCCTACGTCAAACTGTGGTGGTGGGGATGGTGACAGAGGACTTTGTCTTGCAAACGACCGAAGGTTTGAAGATGGAGAAACAGAGTTTATTTTGACGGATTTGACTCCCAACACAAAATACTATTGGAGATTGATGACTTGGAAGGAATCTGGTTGCGATGCGGGGAGTGCCACTTTTGACTTTACAACCTCAAATGCTGTCTGCACTCCAACAACCTGGACACCAGACCCCGCCCTAACTTGTGTGGGAACAAATGTGACACAGACAAGTAACTGTGGAACCACAAGAACAACACCAGGAACAAAGAATTGCTCTTGTACTCCAAGTGGAGCAATCACCTGCTCTACAGACTGCAATAGCGCATGTGGTCAACAAGCAACCACGATTAGCACTTGCACTGACTCATGTGGAAGTCTTGCTACAAAACAGTGCCCAGCTACCGCTTCATGTTGTACCGATACAACTTGGTTACCTGACCCAAACTTAACATGCACCGAAACAAAACTGACTCAAACAAGTAATTGTGGGACAACACGAGTTGTAGATGGAACAAAGAATTGCTGTGTGGAAACAACTTGGACACCAACTAGCCTAAGCAACACTTGCTCTGACAGAAAAGTAACTCAAACTAGTAACTGCGGGACAACACGAGAAGTAAACGGAACAAAAACTTGCTTTGCGGACCTTACTGTTGCCACAAAAACATATGCCGATGACTCGAGAAACAAAGAAGGAGTTTACTATACCGATAAAGAAATAACTAAAATCTCTCGGGGACAAGTCATGGTATATACAATGGAAATAAAAAATAAAGGTGAGGGAGGAGCCAGAAACGTAGTAATAACAGACACTCTAACTGGTCAAAATCAAAATTTACTCTCTTTTGTAGATAGCGAAAGTAAGTGTAGTTTTAACTTCACATCCAAAAAACTTACATGCAAAATTGATTCAATTCCTTACAGGGGTGCAGAAAAACTTAAATTTAGGGTAAGAGTTTCTCAAACAGCTTTAAATGGAAAGATAATTCGTAATACAGTGAGAGCAACATATGGGAACAAATCCAAAGAAGACACAATAGAAACACTGGTAAGCTCGATTGTTACCTGCAACGAAGTTTGTTCAAACGACACAGAGTGTGCAGCGGGTTTGGCGTGCGACGCCCTTAGTGGTAAGTGCAGGAAACCTACCTGCATAAGTTCGACAACTTGCGACTGCACAACAGCAAACGCAACAGTGACAGCAACAGTTACTGCAACCAGAACACCGACGGTTACACCAAGTGTAACGGTTACTACTCTGCCTGACGCAGACGAAGACGATTTACCTACAGTGACGACTACCAAGACGCCGACAAAAGAAGTAGCGATGATTGACGAGATTGATGCTGGTGAAGAAGAGGACTCGTTGCCAGATAGTGGTATCTTTGACTTACCACAAGGAGCAATACTTGGTGGTGGAGTAATTTTGGCAATAATCGGCTTGTTCCTTGCTTTATAAAAATGGATAATTTGACAAATAATAATCTTTCTTCCAAAGATTCAACTAACCAAGAGCAAGTTGTTTGGTCGACCAAAAAACCAAGTGTAAGAAAAAAGTACTTGTTAGCGGGTATTTTTGCAGCGACGTTGGTATTAGTTACAGCAGTTGGGTCTTTTTATTTTGTCCAAAACCTAAATCAAGCCTCAGTGCCAAATGCTCCCGAGAGTCAGCCACAAGCAGCATACAAATCAAAAGCAATTAAAAGTTGGAATGGTGGCGATGATTGTCAAAAGGGGTGTGGAGCAAATGAGTATTGTGAAGACGGAAGATGTAGAAAATCGGGTGGTTCTGGGGATGCAAGAAGCCCGTTGCAGCAACAACTTGGTTATGGTACACAGCTGGTAGTAACAC
>MFAQ01000037.1:9467-21509 GCA_001776275.1 Candidatus Collierbacteria bacterium RIFOXYD1_FULL_40_9 | reverse complement strand
TGGCACGTGCGTAGGGTCTGGCAATAGCTGGGATTGTAAAGAAGGAGATTATGGGCTACCCCAAGGGAAAACCGCAGGTAATATTAATGACTGTGGAGGAGCTAAGTGTGCTATAGGATTTCAATATTGCGACGCAGCGACTCAAACATGTCAAGCTATTCCTGGTATAACAAGTGGAGTAGACAGGTGCAACGGTATAGCACCTGATATAGCTGGTATCCAAAATTGCTGTGTTCCACCTGGCGTAGGCGTAGACCCAAATACAAATGAGGTTGATCAAAGAACACACTGGACAAATTGCGCCTCGGGTACGACCTGCAAACAAGGAGTGGGATGTATAGGTTCAAATGGTACCGTTGTCAGAGACACCAGAGAAACTGAACTGACAACAGTTGTAACAACGGTCACAACGCCAGTGACTATTCCACCAACAGTAACAATTACAGTCTCTCCAACTGCAACACCGACAGCAACGATAACGGCGACACCATCAGCAACTTTGACTGTAACTACAACGCCGACAATCGTTAGTTGCAATGAGAATTGCACAGAGGACAGCGATTGTGTTTCTGGCCTTTTTTGTGACAGTGAGTCTAACAAGTGTAGAAACTCTGAGTGTTCAACCGAGAATAGTTGTGTCTGCCCAATATCGACGCCAGAACCAACGATAGTGGGCTGCAATAAAAGATGTAATTCTGATGACAATTGTTCTACTGGTTTAAAGTGTGATAGTGAGTCTGGTCGCTGTAGAAAACCTGCTTGCTCGGATGAAAAAGATTGTAGTTGTCCCAAACCACAAAAAACAGACTCGCCAACAAGAGAGGTGACCAGAAGAATGACTAGAACAGCCGCACAGCCCACAGTCTTAAAAGAAGCAGGGATATTGGACTTTCCTGGAGCTGCAATTTTTGGAAGTGGACTCCTGCTTACTGTTATCGGTATCCTGTTGGCGCTATAAATAAAAATTGATTGCTGATAAGTTGCAAATAAGATATATTTGATTTATGTCGCTACCTCTGACAAACCAATCTCTCAATTCTACTGGTGGTTTGCCGCCGCTTCCCGTTACCCCAATTGCAGCAGTGCCAACCCAGGAGAACATTGGCGGGGACGGCTCTTGGCCAGGAAAGAAGAACAATAAACTCAAATATGTTTTAGGTGGTTTATTGGCGCTGTCACTAGTGGTTGGAGTAGCCTTTGGGGCGTATTACTTTACTCAAAACTTAAACCAAGCATCAGTGCCAACAGCACCAGAAAGTGAACCCCAGGCTGCCGCCAAGAAAAACGCCGCAGGCGAATGGGTTTATACCACGAAAGATGGTGATCCCAACAAGCTCAGCGATATAAAAGTTTTTGACGAGGAAGATCTTGCTGCTAAGCAAGAAGGGCAAGAGGCGAGGCAACAATCTACTTGTACGGTGAGAGCGGCGACAAATCTGAGAGTGGAAAATATTTCCACTAACAGTGCTAGGTTAACATGGACCCCAGGAGTTGGCAATTACACAAAACATTGGGTAAGCACTAGTAGTGATCCTACCGGAGCCTGTAACCCCTTACCAAATAAAATAACCAATGCCACTTGTGTGGTAAACGAGAATGGTTCATTGGTTGGTGGGGACAGCAACCACGCGGATATCCCAGCAAGTACAACAACTTGGACAGTAAATAATTTGGCACCAAATACGACATATTATTGGAGAATGATGATGTGGGTGGTTTCTGGTTGCGATTCAGCTTCACCAACGACTTCTTTTACAACATTAGCAGCACCTGCTTGTACAGACACTACCTGGACACCAGACGCAGCCTTAACTTGTGTGGGAACAAATGTGACACAGACAAGTAACTGTGGAACAACCAGAACTACAGCTGGAACAAAGACGACTGGGACATGTTGCACTAGCACCGCTTGGACTCCAGCAACAAATACCGTATGCGTTGATACTGCTTTTGTTCAGACGGACAATTGTAGTGCCACCAGAAGTGCCACGGGGACAAAGACAGGAGATACTTGTACTACTTGCACAAACGAGACTTGGAGTCCAGCAGCCAATACAGTTTGTGATGATGAAGAAGTGACACAGACAAGTAGCTGTAGCTCAACAAAAACAAGAGTTGTTTCGGGGACAAAGAACTGCGGTGGAAGCGAAGGAGAACTCCAAATCGAAAAGAGAGCATATGAGGATGAGGAAGATAATAGTGCTGGAGACTATGAACTAATTAACGAAATTGACTTGATTTCAAAGAACCAGGTATTTGTTTATGCTTTTGAAATTAGTAATGAAGGCGATAACAGAGTAGAAGACATAAAAGTGGTTGATACACTGAAAGGTGACAACACCGATCTGCTTACCTATGTAGATGGCGATGATAGGTGTACATATGCGACGAGCACCAGAAAAGTAACTTGCGATGGCATGGATCTTGATGTTGGTGACTCGGATACTTATACGTTTAGAGTAAAAGTCTCCAGTAGCGCAATAAATGGCGAAACTATTATGAATGCGGGAGAAATTACTTATAAGGACATGCCAAGTGGTGGCGAGACAGAAGCAAGCAGTGAACTAACAATCAGCACCGTAGTTGGTTGCAACCATGTTTGCACTAGTGACGATGAATGTTCTAGTGGGCTTACTTGTGATCCAGACACTAACAAGTGTCGAAAACCAAGTTGTGCTGGGGCTAGTAGTTGTAATTGTCCAGTGGAAAGGACTTCTACTGTTGAACCCACGAGGAGAGCAACTATAGCTCGCGCCCAACCCACTGAGCTTGTTGAAGCAGGTATCTTGGACTTTCCTGGTGTGGCTGCTTTTGGTGGAGGACTCTTGCTAGCTGTAATTGGTATACTTTTGGCTTTGTAGAATGAAGTTTGCGGTAATTGGTTCAGGGTTTACTGGGCTTGCCTGTGGACTGGAGTTAGCAAAAAGTGGACACGAGGTAACTATTTTTGAAAAAACTGAAAGCTTGGGTGGCTTGGCTGGTGGCTTTAGACAAGAAAATTGGAACTTTCACCTTGAACATTTTTATCATCATATTTTTGCTAATGACGATCAAATAATTGGTGTGGCAAATGAGGTTGGTTGTCATCCTGTTTTTTCGTCACCAAAAACAAGTTCTTTTTTGCAGGGAAAAATTTTACAGCTCGATTCTCCTATTTCGGTTTTAAAATTTAGTAAACTATCTGTTTTGGCAAGACTAAGAATGGGCTTTGGCCTTTTTGTTTTAAAAATAATTAAAAATGGCTTGTTTTTGGAAAAATATAAAGTGATTGATTTTTTGCCAATGCTAATTGGAAAAGAGGCATACGACCTAATATGGGCAAAACTTTTAAAAGCAAAGTTTGGAAAATATACAGACAGAGTGAACATGGCTTGGTTCTGGTCTCGTGTTGCCAAGAGAACAAAGGCGTTGGGTTATTTTGAGGGTGGTTTTAATTCTTTAATAGAGAAAATAGCGGACAGAATTGTAAGCTTGGGAGGAGAAATTAAACTTAACAGCGAGTTTGATTTTGGCAAGAAAAGTTTAGCAAAATATAATCGAGTAATTGTGACAACTCCAGCTCCTGTTGCAGAAAAAATAACAGGTATGGATGTTATGCCGAAAATAGATTATCTGTGGGCGCAAACATTGGTACTAGAACTAGAAAAAAGTTTTATGGCAGAGTATTGGCTCAATATACTTGAGAAGAATTGGCCTTTTTTGGTAGTTGTTGAACACACTAGATTTGTGAACAAGAGAGAGTATGGAAACAAAAGTATTTTGTATTTAGGTAACTACCTTGAGCCAGATAACTCTCAACTGAAAATGACAAAAGAGGAGCTGCTTGCTTTGTATTCTTCTTATTTAAAAAAAATAAACCCAAACTTCAGCTTAAAGTGGGTCAAAAAAAGCCATCTTTTTCGAGCAAATTATGCACAACCAGTATTTCCGACTAATTACTCTGAACAACTAAAGGACATAAATAAGACCAAAAATAAAATTTGGTTTGCAAATATGAGCATGGTTTATCCATACGATAGGGGCACAAACTATGCAATAGAGATTGGAAAGGAGGTGGCGATAAGTGCCTTACGAAATAATTGAGAGCCTAAAAACAATTATTCTTTCATATCTACTCTTACTTGGTTTGCAGGCTATTTTTTGGCCACAAACAAAAGAGTTGTTTGGAAAACTACCCGATGCTGGCTGGTCGATAGCAAGAATCTTTGGCGTGCTGGTGGTGAGCCTTACAATGTGGACCGTAGGGCACCTGGGTGTACCAATTAACTCAGATATTGGATTGATAGTGGTTATTTCTGGCTTTTTGCTATGGACTACACTAAGAAGTAGAAAGATTGGACTTGATGTTTACATGGTCTCAAAAGATGAAGTAAGGGTGATAGTGATGGCAGAATATTTATTTTTGGCAGTTTTCTTTTTAATCTCGTTTGTGAGAGGTTATCAACCACAACTTGATAGTTTGGAAAAATTTATGGATTACGGTTTCATAAATACGTACTTGAGATCTACCACCTTACCAGCAATGGATATGTGGCAAGCAGGTAAGGCGATAAACTATTATTCATTTGGTCATTACTTTGCTAGTGTCATAATACGTTTTCTAAATGTTAGTCCTGCGGTTGGCTACAATTTGGTTTTAGGTTTTATTGGTGGGGTGGTGGCGTCATTGACTATGGTATTGGTAACTACTATTTCTGAAGTTAAAACAAGGGTTAGCTTAATAGGTGGAATGCTGGCGTCAATAATGATGGTTTTTGGGGGCAATGGTCACTCAATTTGGTACCTGATCAAGAACGGCTCTTTTGTTGGTTACTGGTACGCGGACGCAACTCGTTTTATTCACAATACAATTCACGAGTTCCCAAGTTACAGTTTGATTGTGTCTGACCTGCACGGTCACGTCTTAGACCTACCAGTAGTGTTGTTGTTCTTGGTGACTCTTCACTATTTTCATAAATTTAGAAAGCTTACTAGTCTTTTTGTTTTAGGGGGATTATTTGGAATAATGGCAATGACCAACACTTGGGACGTGTTGATATACGGTCTTTTGATATCTATTTATTACTTGTACCTAATCATCAAGAAAGAAGTGAGCTTTCTTAAAGCCCTTAGCCATGCGAGCATAGTAACAGGGACAATGATTGTAGTTACAGTAACTTGGTGGTTAAATTTTGTTTCGATTTCAAGTGGAATCAGGCTAGTTGAGGTCCGGTCTCCACTTTGGCAACTGGGAGTTTTATGGTGCTTGATGCTGATTACGGTGAGCTTGGGGTGGGTGATTACAACAAAACAAGAAAACAGTCTCTTGATGAGGTCGGTAATTTTGACAGTGATACTTTTGGTTATTATTCCTGAGATAATTTATTTTAAAGATATTTATCCAGATCACCCCAGGGCAAATACAATGTTTAAGCTTACATATCAGGCCTTTGTATTGAGTCTTGTTGTTTTTGGGGTTGGTTTTACTCAGGCAATACACTCAAATTTCAAGAATAGAACTAAGGCATTATTTTTAACAGTATTGGTCTTAGTTTTTGGAGCAAGTATGATCTTTCCATTATTTGCTTACCCTTCGTTTTATGACAACTTTAAAGAATATAAAGGTCTAAATGGTGAAAGTTGGCTAAATAAATCAAAGCCGGAAAAAAGTATAATGCTCGAGTTTTTAAGAAACAGTGATATAGACGGGAATATGGTGGAGGCTGTGGGTGACAGTTATACTCACAAAAATCTATTTTCTGCCTATACAGGAATACCAACCATACAAGGGTGGAGAGTGCATGAGTGGCTATGGCGAGGAAGTTACAACATAGTGGCAGAAAGAGAATCTGAAGTTAGAGAAATATATGAGGGAGATGATCTTTTGATAACAATGGAGCTGTTAAAAAAGTACGACGTTAAACTGATTGTTGTTGGATCTGATGAGGGTGAAATGTACCTAATTAATCATCAAAAGTTGACGGGTTTGGGTCAGGTACACCGTTTTGATGAGGATAATTATGTAGTCGTAGTCAAGGACTAGAAATTATTTTTTCAATATATAGTTTTAAAGCCTTCCAGTTATTGTCTTTTGGTATAAGGACCCATTTATTATCGTAGGTTTTAGAAATCGGAGGATTGTAGAGAATACTAATCCCATTTACATCTGGCGTAGTATCTAGAACAGCAGCTCTTATGTTTTGCTTGTTTAGGTCTAGGGCAATTCTAGCAATCGTAGGGTAGTGTGATGGAGGTAGATTGGTGATGAGATTGTTTTTGGCAATATCTATGAGATCAGAAACTTTGTTTTCATCTAAAAAGAAATTTGTGCTTGTTAGTTTCTCTTTGATGGCTGAAATTATTTGTTGTTGGCGTTTGGAGCGGGCAAAGTCCGTACCCTGATCATCTGGTGAATGGCGAGACCGAACAAACTTTAAAGCGGTTTCACCATCTAAGTGATTAAGACCCTCAGGAAAAGAAATGGTTTCAAAGCGAGAGGATACAGGCATAGAATTTTCTTTGCCAGGAATGGGAAACTCATTATCGACAAAGCCGGGACTAACATAAATATCTAACCCACCAATTAGATCTATTACTTGCTTAAAAAAGCTAAAGTTTATGATGGCTGTGTAGTTTATAGGCTGACCCGTTACCTCATAAATACTAGCTTCGACTAAACTGATGCCACCCCCGGTAGTTGCCTCCTGCCCATAGTGATAGGCAGTATTAATTTTGTCTCTGATTGAGGGTACCCACAAATCTCTTGGGATACCAATTTGGGTCAGAGTATCATTTTGTTGATTTAGGGAAGCAAGAATTATTGAATCTGTTAAGTTTGGAGAGTCTGTGCCCTCCCCTCTTATTCCTAGCACCAAAAAATTAGTAATTCCGGCTTGGCTATTTAATTTTTCTTTGTTTTCTGAGAAAAAATTGAGTAAGTCTTTTGGTTTGATTTCTAGTTTTGATAGATATTTTGATCCAAGAGTGTAGCCATAGAATCCAATTGTTAACAAAAAAAAGAGAGTAAAGATATGGAAATACTTTTTAGAAAGAAAAAAGATGTGAAGCATAATACGACTCAAACTATTATTTTTAAAAAACATGTCAGGTGGCGTTGATAATGTCTGCAAAAAGAGTGGGGTTTAGACTATCTGTACCAACTAGGACGCCTGAGATATTTGGCTCGTCCATATAGGACTTTATATTGTCTGGAGAAACAGATCCTCCATATAAGACTGGGGAGAGGTAGTCTGTTAAAAAAGAAATTTGATGGGCAACATGATTGGCGTCTTTTGGGTCTATCGAATTACCTGTACCGATGGCGCTTGCTGGCTCGTAAACAAAAATACATTTTGAAACCTCTACACCTTGTGTAAAAAGTGACTTTATTTGTTGGTCTAAGTAGGGCTTATCGAGGCAGATAATGGGAGTTATTGAGTTCTCTAACAAAAAACTTGCCTTGGTTGCCACCACATCTGAAGTTTCAGCGAAGTCTGCTCTTCTTTCGTGGTGTCCGACAATGCAATAGGAGACAAGCTCAGAAAGCATTTGGGCGTTGATTTCGCCGGTATGCTTACCAGGAGCCATATGGGAAACATTTTGAGCCGCAACCTCTATGGGTAGTCCTGATTCGTTTAATTTTTGATTGAATGTAGCGATATCAGTAAAAGGCAAACATAAAATTACTTTTTTGTCTGGAGTAATTTTTGGCTTTAAAGCAATTAAATCATCTAACCAGAGAAAAGATTGTGTGAGATTCTGATTGCTTTTCCAGTTACCAACTATATATTTCACTGTGGTAATTATAACAAGCACGCAATAACTTTTGGGATTGTGACATTTAAGGAGATCACAAATGGCAGATAGCGGGTTAGAATAGAGGTGTGAGAATCGATGAACTAAATACAGAACAACAGCAAGCTGTAGATTATAAGACTGGACCACTTTTGGTTTTGGCCGGGGCTGGCTCGGGAAAAACAAAGGTGTTGGTACATAGAGTTGTGAGTATTATCGAAAACCAAAAAGTTTCACCTAACAAAATTGCCCTTCTGACCTTTACCAACAAAGCAGCCGAAGAAATGAAGAAGCGAATAGGAAAATTACTTGGCGTGGTAAATGAAAATCTTGGCTTTGTGGGGACCTTCCACTCATTTTGCGTAAAACTTCTTAGAGAATACGGAGAAATACTGGGTATACCAAGAAATTTTGTAGTATTTGATTCTGAGGATAGCGAGGTGGTGATGAAAGAAGTGATAAAGGAAATGAAATTAGACACGTCTGAGATTAACCCACGAATGTTTCTTTCACTAATAGGTAAGGCAAAGAACGATTTAACCACACCGGCTTTACTTGTTGAGGAAAAAAATAACTATTTTTATAAGAACTTGGTAATGGCTTGGAGTAAATATCAAGAGAAACTAAAGAGAAATCGAGCATTGGACTTTGATGATTTACTGGTAAAAAGCGTGGAATTATTTAAGATGCCGACAGTTAGCGAGGAGATAAACAAAAAACTAGAATGGATACTGGTTGATGAGTATCAGGATACCAACAAAGCACAGTTTGAGCTAACCAAATACCTAGCAGGAGAGAAAAAAAATCTTACTGTGGTTGGAGACTCATCTCAGGCCATTTACTCATTCAGAGGGGCAGACTTTAGAAACTTGTTGCTTTTGGAAGAGCAATATCCAGAGATTTATAAAATTAACCTACCAAAGAATTATCGTAGCACTCAAAACATATTAGATGGCGCTTATGGCGTTGTTAGCAACAATACTTCTCACCCCACCATAAGACTAATTGCAACCAATGACGAAGGAGAAAAAATAAGATTAATAGAGAGTGAAGACGAAAAACAAGAAGCGAAGAGAGTAGTTTTTGAGGCCAATATACAATCTGCTTTTTCGGAAGTTGCGATCTTGTATAGAGTCAACTCTTTGTCTCGGGCACTGGAGGAAGAGCTAGTAAGGAGAAGCATTCCCTATAAACTAGTTGGTGGAGTGAGGTTTTATGGAAGAGCAGAAATAAAAGATCTCATCTCTTACCTTAGACTGATGATAAACAAAGAGGAAGAAGTGAGCAAAAAACGAGCAGAGAAAATTGGGAAAAGGCGACTCGTAAAGTTTTTTGACTGGCTCAATTCAAAAAACCCAGCGATAGTAGACTCCAATGTTGGCGAAACACTTAACGAAATAATGAACGAGGTAGACTTTCTTAGTAGATATGACGATCGGGACCAAGAAGACCAAAGTAGAATAGAAAACATAAACGAGTTGTTGGCCGTAGCCTCCTTATATTCAAGTGTTGAGTCTTTTTTGGAGAGTGCGGCACTTGCTGAATCAGAAGCAAAAAAGGCTCAAAGTAGTGCAAAAATTACACTGATGACCGTTCACGCTGCCAAGGGACTGGAGTTTGGAGCTGTATACATTGTTGGCCTTGAAGAAGGGCTTTTCCCCCACTCTCGATCTATCGCTTTAGGGTCAAAAGAGGAAATAGAAGAAGAGAGGCGTTTGATGTATGTAGCAATGACTAGAGCTAAGACAAAGTTAACCTTAAGTTTTGCCAGATCAAGACTTATTTTCGGAGGCCGAATGAGAAGTATTCCCTCTCGTTTTTTGAGCGAAATCTCGCCAACCGTTTTGGATAAAAAATGGACAGAAGAAACTGGGGATATTACAGCCAAAGCGGTGAGTAAGGAAAAAGTAAGAAGAATTGTTTCTGACTGGGAAATAGATCTAGTCACCAAGGACGACTTTGCTGATATTGATGGCTGGTGAGGCAGAGTAAGAGCTTGCTCGTTATCGGCTTGATATAGAATAGAAGAGTGATTAGAGAAGCAACAGAAAAAGAAAAGATAATTTTTAATAAACTAGCCAAACACCCACTACAGTCGTGGGAATGGGGTGAATTTAGAAAGAAGACAGGAATTTTGATAACAAGACTTATTGAGTCAGAAGACAAAAAAGACGTTGCCTCTTATCAGATTACTTGGCATAGGGTTCCAAAAACTGGTAGGTGGATTGGATACATGCCAAAGTCAGACTTTCCGAGTTTGGAGGCAATAAAGAAGATAGGAATGGAGGCAAAAAAACGAAAGGCAATTTTTGTAAAACTAGAACCAAACGTGAGAGCTGATAAAAAAACAGATTACGAACCAATGAGTTTTTTTGTGCATGGCAAACCATTGTTTACCAGATTTACCTTTATTTTAAGCCTAAATAGTAGTGAGGACGAGCTTTTTGCAAACCTAAACCAAAAGACTCGATACAATGTTCGCTTGGCAACAAAAAAAGGCGTAAAAATAGAACAAGATAACTCAGAGGAAACTTTTGAGGAGTATTGGAAATTGACAGAAGAAACAACCAAAAGACAGGGTTTTTACTCTCACACCAAAGATTATCACAAGAAGATGTGGAAAGAGATGATTTCTTCTGGAATGGGACAGTTATTTAAGGCGGTTTACGAAGGAGAAACGGTTTCAGTGTGGATGGTTTTTGTATTGAACAATAAGATGTACTACCCATATGGAGCTTCGAGTACTAAGTACAAAGAAGTAATGGCAAACAACTTGTTGATGTGGGAGGTAATTAAATACGGTAAAAAAATGAAGTGTACGGAGTTTGATATGTGGGGAAGTCTTGGTCCTGATCCGGACAGTAACGACAGTTGGTATGGCTTCCACCGATTTAAGCAGGGTTATGGAGGAGACTTGGTGGAGTTTGCTGGGACATTTGACTTGGTTATTGATCCAATTTTGTATAAGATTTATTTGTTTGCAGAAAGCTTAAGGTGGATTGTTTTGCGATTTGTTAAGAAGTTTGCTTAAAAAATGGTTCAAGACATCAGACAGAACCAGCTATGGCTAGCGTACTGTAAAACCAAAGGGTATAAAATTCTATCGATTCCGACAAAATCAACAAAAACGATATGGGGAATAGCAATACCGATTGGCTTTTTTGGTTTAAAAATGCTTAAGATTCAAAGAGCTGTGGTAGACCCAGACTGGTTAGAATTAAAAAGAATAAAAAGAGTGAACAGGGTTGTAAGTACTATTATTGAGCCACAAAAAATTAATTCGAGGAATAACTATAAAAAATGGGGGTATAGACTGTCTAACTTCCCGTACTTAGCAACAAAAACAGTGGTAGTTGATCTTAAGCAAACAGAAAAAGATTTGTGGCACAAACTATCAGAAAACTCCAAAAGGTTGGTAAAAAAGAATGAGAAATTGAAAATTAGAGAAGTATCAGGTGAGGAGTTTTTGGAATTATGGAAACCAAACAGTAAGATTTGGACTATGAAATTGATAGAGATGGAAGAAATAAAAAAAGTGCTAGGAGATAAATCTAAATACCTAGTTAGTTACCTAGGTGACGAGCCGCAGTCGGGAATCATATTAATTGAAACAAACAATACGGCCTACTATCTACACTCATTTACTACCAAGGAAGGGAGAAAAACAGGGGCCCACTTTAAAATGGTCTGGGAGGTTTTGGTAGAGGAAAAGAAAAGAGGGATGAGTTTTTTTGATTTTGAGGGAATATATGACAAGCGTTGGCCGCAAAAAAAATGGCTTGGGTTTACTGAGTTCAAGAAAAAATTTGGGGGAAAGACAATAACTTTCCCAGGTTGTTTTCATCGTTGGTTTTAAAAAATTGCTTTGTGACTTTAAAAATGCTTAAATGATTCTATTAACAGTTTGTGAACATATGAACAAGAAACTAATTACAAGTTATTTGACCGCAGGTGTCTTTTTTTCCTTTGTCTTTGTTTCTAGTGCGGGAGCTTTCTGGCCATTTGATGCACTATTTAAGAAGCAAGGCGATGTAAAAGCGGTTACAAACGAGAAACTCTATGCAGGTGGTGATGTACAAGGGAGTAGTAAAGCATATATGACGTACCAGACACTTGTTTCTATGAACGAAGCCTGTAGAAAAACGTTTTCCAGAGAATACCCAACACCAACAAAAGCCAAGGTAACCCCCTCCCAAAAAGGGAAAGCCGAGTCTAGAACAACAAACACTTGGTCTACAGAGAGCACTAACAAAGCCTACGAAATGGAGT
>MFAQ01000037.1:0-9443 GCA_001776275.1 Candidatus Collierbacteria bacterium RIFOXYD1_FULL_40_9 | reverse complement strand
CAGAGCTAAACTCAATTTATAACAACCTTAAGGCCAGATGTGACAACATTGCCAGCTTGGTGGCTAGAATGCAAAAGATATACAAAGGCAACGCAAGGCCAAGTGTGTCCATGACACCATCACCAGTTAAGGAAGACGGAAGTGATTCTACTGAGCTCAAAGCATCGCCCACAAGAAGACCAATAATTAATTTCAAGATTAGAGAAGAATCTGAAGAGAAGAACTAAAGAAACTTTAGATGTTAATTAAAAAGGCCTCCACAAGAGGTCTTTTTAGTCACCAGTTAATTGGAATTTTACCTACAGAAACCAGATAGCTATTTGTTTTACTAAATGGTCTACTACCAAAAAAGCCGTTGTGGGCAGATAAAGGTGATGGGTGGGCAGACTTGATTACCAAATGATTGTTTGGATCAATAAACGCCCCCTTGTTTTGAGCATATCTACCCCAAAGAATAAAAACTAAACTATTTTTGTTTTCTGCTAGCTTGTGAATAATTGCATCCGTAAACTCTTCCCAGCCTTTGTTCTGATGAGAGCCAGCCTGGCCAGCAGTAACAGTTAGAGTCGAATTTAAAAGTAAGACACCTTGATCTACCCACTTTTCTAAATTTCCGGATATTGGGATACTTACCCCAAGATCATTTTTTAGTTCTTTGTAAATGTTTTGTAGCGATGGTGGGGTTTTTACACCGTCAGGAACAGAAAAAGAGAGACCATGTGCTTGATCAGGACCGTGATAGGGGTCTTGACCTAGGATAACCACCTTTACTTTTTCTACTGGCAGACTATCTAGAGCGTTAAAAATAAGTTTGGCAGGGGGGTAAACAGTTTTCGCCTTGTATTGACTGTGAACAAATTCAGACAACCTCCCAAAGTAGGGTTTATCGAATTCATCTCCAAGAAGCTCTTTCCAGCTTTTTTCTAACCTAACCATTTATTAATTATCAAGATTTGGCATACTGGGAATAGTGGGCAAGTTCTTCATCATTTCAGAGAGATCAGTGAAAGTAACACCGTCTGGGAGACTAAAAATATTTTCGTCGACTTTCCAGGGTGAACACTCCATGTCGTACTCCATTTCCATATTTTCCTTAGCTCCGGCAACACCAGTTTTTACTTTCCCGTCTTCGGTTTTTTGATCTTCAATTTTTATTTTCATACCCGAAGTTTTCTTATCTGGGCTCCAAGTATAAACATATTCGCCATCAGAGAGAACAAAACCTTTGATAGACTTGGTCTTGTCGGCGAGGTTTACAGTCTCTGTTTCTTGGTACATCTTCTTTCCAGATAGATAACTTTTACCAGTTGTCTCTGTTTTGTTTGCTTCGTCGGAAAACTTGTAGGTGCAAGTAAAGTTTTTGCCTTGAGACAGAAGATTCTTAAATGAGAACCTCCCTTTTAATCCTTGTTCTTCTTGTTGTTTGTTTGTTTGTTGATCTAAAACCTGCTTGGGTCGGTTGTTTATACAGGCAGAGAGAACAAAAGAGCAAACCAAAATAGTAACTATTTTTTGAGTGTTACTTGACATACTTGTATTATACTCTTGGGCTCTATAATTAAAGGGTGAGACTAAAAAAACGCGAATTGTATATATTTTTAGTGGGTATTCTAGTAGGGATATTAATCTTTAGTTTTCAAATAAAAAATGAGGCTGTGGCACCAGCGGAGGTGACAAAAGTGGAAGAAACAAATGTTGCCAGTGCCACCGGAGAGGTAGCGACAGAACCGGCGACTTATGAGGTTGTAAAAGTAGTTGATGGCGACACTATTCATGTAGTCGCGGACGAAAAGAAACAAACAGTCAGAATGATAGGTGTTGACACACCAGAGAGTGTAGATCCGAGGAGACCAGTGCAGTGTTTTGGTGACAAAGCTAGTGAGAAAACTAGAGAGCTACTATTAAACAAGAAAGTGCGACTAGAAAGTGACCCAACCCAAGGCGACACAGACAACTACAAAAGACTTCTGCGATATGTGTTTTTGGAAGACGGAACAAATGTAAATATATTACTAATTGAGCAGGGGTTTGGACACCAATATACATATAACAAGCCATATAAATACCGAGAGGAATTTATAAAGGCAGAGGTGGAGGCAAGAGAGAGTAAAAGAGGTCTGTGGGCAGACGAGGCTTGTTTAAACTAGACTTTGGGATAGTTGGTTTTTAGAACATGGGTGCCGTCGGACGCGTGTTCTACCTGAAAATCAGCAAAGAGAATAGGGGCGACCTCTATTAAACAACGATAGGTTTGGAAAGCCGCTCTTCGAATTTCAATTTCGGCATGTTCGTTGCAGCGCATGTTTAAAAAGTGTCTCCAGGCTCTAGTGTTACCAGTAACCAAGATTGGAGCTTCGGTTTCGTTTGGCAAAACAGATCGTGCTGTTTGGCGAACTTTTTTGTATAAATCAGTTTTTCTTTCTGCGCTTAGTATGCCGTAACCACTTGATTGTAGTTCAAATAAATATTTGCTTATTTTGTTATATCTGCTTTCGACATACTCTATGTTTTCTTCAAACATTTCGTGAAGAAGTGGATCCTCAGCGTATTCCGGTCTTTCTACAAATCTTAGCTTTTCTACATACCTCTGGGAGACTTGTGAAAAACCAAAACCGGCGCGGTGGCGAATGAGCTCGTGTGTAAGACTGCGGGAGACTCCCCACATAAGAATCGAAATATTGGCGTGCTCTAGAACTGAGCCATGGCTTTGTTCTAAGATGTTTTGAAAGTATTTAACCGCATCTTTATTGTGAGTTCTTTTTTCGCCAAACCGCAAATAACAGAGTTGGCCGGCGAATTTACAAAGAGATTCGGCTGGAGGAAGTGGAGTTGGGTCTTGTAAGTATTTAAAAAACTCTAACTCTGGAGGAAAGCCATCCAAGAATTTTTGGACACCGCTAAAGTCGACATAAGGTATAGAAACGACGGCAACGCCAGGCTCTTTTAAGTACAGACTACCATTTTCTGTTTTAAAAACTTCGGGGTTGTAGTGAGGGAGAGGTGACTCGTATAACTTTTGTTCTACTAGAACGCGATTATCAAATTCGGGCATTAATTAAATATATCAAAACTTTTTAGCACTTAGTTTATGCCGAAATCTTTTTTGCGCTGAGTGATGATTTTTTCGTCAAGCGATTTGTCATCCAAACTTTCTACCTCGATCAAACCAGTAAACGATTGAGCAAAGTACTGATATTTGTCTCTGCTTGGAAAATCAAAACTCATGACAGTTAAATTCCAACAATCAAATGGTTTTATTTTTTTGTCCAGATAAAAGTCCAAAACCGCATGGCCGATCTCGCTTTGAGTTTTGCCAAGCAAGATACGTGAAGAGAGCCAAATGACTTTAGCTAAGCGGGCTAGATCGCAAAAGATGAGAATATTATCTTCTGCAGATATTTCTTCTTTAGCAAATTCTAAATTTTGGGGAGTTGTTATTGATTTTTCTTCCAAAACAATTGATGTCTCTACTGGAAGGTTTAGCTTGAGATATGTATATATTGATTGTGCCTCTGAAACATCTTTTAATTGTGGGTTAGTAAATCCGCCACAAAT
Source organism: Candidatus Collierbacteria bacterium RIFOXYD1_FULL_40_9 (assembly GCA_001776275.1). Taxonomy (GTDB): domain Bacteria; phylum Patescibacteriota; class Microgenomatia; order UBA1400; family MFAQ01; genus MFAQ01. The sequence continues at coordinate 5,888 of MFAQ01000037.1, read as the reverse complement.
GACTAACTTTTCAATACCCCTATCCTTGATCGTTTTACATATCCAGTCCAAGTAGTCTTTATACTCTTGATTTGATTCCTGAAATACTCCGTAGCCTAAAACAATAGCTGTAATCATAATGAATTATTTTATAATTTGAGAGAGGCGGGATTTTGTGTGTTCGGGGAGGTCGGACATGGTAGATATTTCCTCTGCTGTCAACCAAACAACTTCGGCTTGGTCTTCTAAAGGCTTTGCTTCTCCTGCTTTCCAGTGGCAAACAAAGGTAAGCATAATGACGAAGTCGCCACTAGACCTTATAAACGAGTCGTTATAAATAAGTTCGATTTCGTCGGTAATTTCTATATCTACCTCTTCTAAAACTTCTCGTTTCAAAGCTTCCTGTAGTCTATTTTTACCAACTTCATTTTCTACTTTTCCGCCAGGCAAACTCCATTCACCGGGAGACTGATCATCTTGGTAGCTTCGTCTGGCTAGTAAATATTTATTGTCTTTTTTGACTATGGCATTTATAGCGACAACATGGAGTGGAATTGACATAGATAGAGTATAAACCTTTATTTGTCTGGCCAGCAGTGACTAAAGAACGGGCAGGTGGAGCAGGTGTCAATGTCGGTAGTGGGGGTGAAGTCTAGGGCGCGAATGGAGGCGACAGATTCTTTGATAAGTGTTTTTAAGTTTTCTACTTCTTCTGTTGTTATGCTAAATCTTTCTTTTTTAAACTCCCCTTTTTCGTTGGGCTCAACAAAGTCGATTTCTGTTTGGTCTACTTTATAGGGGAATGACTTGTCTAGTTCTGCTAGGAGTCTATAGAAAACTAGTTGGCGTTTATAGTCGCCGTTGCTACTTTGAGTATTGCCTTCTATTTCATTTCGACTTTTGGGTTTGCCAGTTTTGTAGTCGACAAACCTTACAGTGTTTTCCTTTTTATCGATTAGATCGATGCGATCTGCTTTACCGGTGAGGGCGATGTCGTCTAGGTGAATTTGAGAAGCAAGGGAGGTTCCAAAAGATTTTTCGGTAAAGAGAACTTTTTGGAAGTCTTTTTCGTTGGCTTCGTAATAGCTAGTTAGAACTCTCTTGCCGTGAGCCCGTCGATCTTTAAAGTCTGTTGGTGAGAGAATTTCTCTTTTGAGGGCTACTTCAAAGCTTTGTAAAAATTCTAGCTGACTAATTAATTTATCCTGATCTAGATTCTGATAAAGGTTTTCCAAAGCGAAGTGGACGGCGGTGCCAAAACACATGGAGGGAGCTTTGCTTCTGGGGATTCTGTAGAGATTGTCGAGTTTAAATTTGTAATGGCAACTTAAATATGTATTTAGGGCCGTAGGAGAGAGTTTGAAGTCTTTGAGAAGCTCTTTTAGATATTCTTCTTCTCCAACCAAAACTGTATCAGTGGCTGGAGTCAGAGAGTTTTCTATTATTTTGGCAGTAGATTTCTCAAGCACGCTGGTGTCTACTTCCTCGATCAATTCTTTGGGGAGATCTTCTAGGAAGATTGAGGGGTAAGTCATTTTGGTTGAGTTTTGGTAAACAGTAGAACCAGTGAGAGTTATTTCTTGCTTGGCGCGAGTAAGAGCAACATAAAAAAGACGGCGCTCTTCACTATTTTTATCCTCCTCGGTATCAGTGTTTTCAAAAACAATAATTCCAGGTGGCAGTTTTATCATTTCTTTTCTAGTTTTATTGCCCCAATGAGTATCAGCAAATCTGTAAACAAAGACAATTTGCCATTCGAGTCCTTTGGATTTGTGAGCAGTTGTTAGAGTTACAGCATCTTGCATCCCTTCCAAAACTTGCTCTTCGAGTTTGACATGGTTGTCCTGCATAATTTGTAAGTTTTGGAGATATTTTTTAAGACTTAAATCAGGAAAGACGGAGGATTGTTTTTTGACATCTTCGTAGAGAGTGTTAAATCTGTTTAGCTCTATCAATGATTCTGGGAGAGCCAGAAGGTGGTTTAGCAAACCAGACCCCTGTAAGATAATCTGAAAAATTTCTGGCAAGGACTTGCTCATGGACTGAGAATTCCACAAGATGAATTGGTTGACTGTTTTAAATACTTTCTGGATTGCCACGTCGTCTGCATCTCCTCGCAATGACGGGGATGGATTCCGGGTCAAGCCCGGAATGACAGGCTGTGAGATTGCTTCGGCACTGTGTGACTCGCAATGACGAATAATAGTGTCAGCAAGTGATTGGCGGGAGAGGTAGGCTTGGCGAGAAGTTTTTAGAAGTATTAGTGGATCTAGCTGTAAGTAAGAGTAGTTTAAAACAGTAAAGAGATCTAGATCATCCATTTTATCCTGTAGAGTGGTGACAACCTTGAGGAGTTTTATAAACTGAGAAATGCAAGGTGCGAGCAAAACATTGGTACCCGCCTCTAGTCTAAATGGAATTTTTCTTACTTTAAAAAGACTAACTAAATTTTCAATATCTTTGTTTTCTTTGGCGATTACGGCGATGTCTTTCGGACTGACGCCTTCTTTTATTTTGGTTTCAATAGCACTAACAATATATTCGTCTTCAAATAGAGAAGAGGAAAATTTAGCAGTTTTTAATTTAAGGTCTTTTAAATCTATATTTGGGCTTAACGGTTCTTGGTCAATTAACTTGGCGGAAATGTCTAAAATAGTTTTAGTAGAGCGGTAGTTTTGGTCTAGGTTGATATGGGTGTGTTCAGGAAAAATATTTTTGAACTGGACAAGATTTTCTTTACTGGCTCCCTGAAAGCGGTAAACAGATTGGTTGGGATCACCCACAGCAAAGAGATTAGCCTGTTGACCCCAGAAACTAGCCAGGGCAAAAATGAGCCGATTTTGGGAAGAGTTTGTGTCTTGGTACTCGTCGACTAGGATGTACTGGAATTTTTCTTGATACTCAAGGAGGAAGTCATTGTCTTTTTCGAAACTGTCTACCACCCAGTTAATCATGTCGTCGAAATCAAAGCGACCTAAGGAAGTCAATTGGTTTTGATATTTTTCGTAGATATCTAGTAAGTCCAAGTTTTTGATTACTTGTTTTTGTTTTTCGGCAAAAGTGGTTTTGTTTAAGTCATCTTTTTTAATCTCGAACTCGTCTTTGAGGATAGACACTAGCTCGCGGAAGCGAGGAATAGTAAAGCCTTCGCGTTTTAGGGTAGAGATAGAACCAATAAGGTCATTTAAATAGTGCAAGGGACTATTAATAGGTTTAAGAAGTTGAAAGTCACCTTCTTCTAGTATCTGTTTAATTATTTGAATTTTTTCCAAATCGGTGACGTTTTGCATACCAGCAGGTCTGCTAAATCGGTCTGGGTTGCTTGCAATAATATCGTTGCAAAAGCCATGGAAGGTGGTGACTTGGACAAAGTAACCATCTTTACCGATCATCTTAATTAGTCTCTGTCTCATTTCTCTGGTTGCCGCCTCAGTGAAAGTAAGTGCGAGGATGGAGCTGGGGTCGGTGTCGGTTTGTTTGAGAATATTAGCAATACGGGTAGTAAGGACTTGAGTTTTGCCGGTGCCCGGACCAGCAAGGACTAGGACAGGACCTTCGATAGTGTCGACAGCGAGGCGTTGTTTGTTGTTTAGTTTTTGATATGCAGATTCAAAATTTTTAGTGTCGTGAGGCATGTGTAGTAATTGTATAGTGAGGAAAGGATTTTGACATAAAAAATGACTCCCGCGCGATGCAGGAGTCACATAAGTTATCGGTCCGCGTATACACAAGCGTATTGACTGAGAAGGATAGGGGCTTCGTCGTCGACACTGGACAATATTTGGTCGAGATCAATTGATCCAAGTAAGTTAACGACACCGTCTTCGTAGCCATTAGTTTTAGCAAGTGCTAATAGTCCACTTTGCCAATAGTTAGCCGAGTCTCCTTTTGTGAATTCAGTCCCATAGTTAAAGACTATTTTAGAGTCATTTGAAATCATGACGTTCACAGTGACTCGTGAAGTTCGGGGAATGTAAGAAATATCGGCGGTGTAAGAGATGTTTTGCTCTTGAACGGTCATGTATCCTGATGTCCACCAGTAGCGGAGATTTAGGTCGTCATAGCAGAAGAGGTGATACTGTCCATTTTCTACTCCCGAGGGAACTTCTGCGATCTGATGCATGACTTGGTTAAGATTTGTGTCAACCAACAGAATTTGCTTCGGGGTACAAGCAGAGAGAATTACAACGAGGATTGCCGGCAAAGCAAGTAACACTATTTTTTTCAGGTTCATTTTACCTCCAGTGAAAGTTTTGAGTAATTTTACTGCATTTACCGCCTAAATGCAAGCTATAGGTCTTTTTTGTGCTTGGTTTAGCTTGGAATAGGCTTGGTCAAAAGGGGTCATAAGTAGATTGTATATGATCTACAAACTACATGGTATAATATAGGACATCTTAAAATGGAGGTTCTCATGCCCTTTTCAATACCTGAAGCAATCAACTTTTTTCTATACCTTGTCTTTGCGTTGCTGGCATGTCGTGTCTTTTGGAAGCATAGCTGGAGCACGGGTGCAAAAATTGTACTTGGAGCCAGCACACTTATTGTTGCCACTGATTTGATCGAGTATTATTTAGGTGAAGTAAGCTCACTCTACTTTGTAATAGTTTTGGTGTTTTTAGGATTGGTAGTGGGATTGTATGTATTAAGAGGAAAGAAGCCTAAGTAGGCTTCTTTTTTGTGGTTAATTTCTGGATTCCGGGTCAAGCCCGGAATGACAAACTGCGTGTCTTATTCTGATTTTTCGGAGAGGAGAGAGGATTTTAGGTCTTTGGTGGTACCTAGTTTGTTACCGATTTGGTTCATGGTTTGAGAGGTCAGATTGAGAGTATTAAAAGCATTGGTTAAGTGTTTGCCTAGCAAACCAAAATTTTCGTTTAACTTGTCGTAATCCTTTTGAACAGCTTTAAGGAGTGTAAAAACCTCAGCGGTCTTGCCGGCTATTTTTTGGCTTTCTAGTGAAAGCAGAATTGTTTGGAGACTGGCGTAGAGAGTGGTGGGGGAAACAGGATAAACACGGAGGTCTTTGCTTAGGTCCATAATTTCGGTGTTGGTGACTATTTCGTAGTAGATAGTTTCGGAAGGTAAATACATGAGGGCGAAGTCGAGAGTTTCTTCTTGAGGCAGAATATATTTACCAGCTATATCCCTTAAGTGTTTTTTGACATCGCGAACAAACTGGGATCGATAAGTAACTTTTTCACTGTTTGTTTCTGAGCTGTAAATTTTTTGGAAGTTTTCCATGGGGAACTTAGAGTCTATTGGGAGCAAACCTCCTTGAGTCTTAATAACTAGGTCAACTATTGAGCCACTAGAAAATCGGTGTTGAGTCAAAAAGCCTGTTTTGGGGAACATCTGGGCCACAAGGTCATACAAAACCTGCTCACCAATGTTACCTCGCAGTTTTGGTGACTTTAGATATTCATGTAAGTCCTTCATTGACCTGCTAACTTCGCCAAAGGCGCCAGCTTCTCTTTTTAACTCGCTCATAATAGTGGTGGCTTGTTCTAGTCGAGAAAAGAGTTCGCGATAATTTTGCTGGAGGGACTGAGTAGTACTTTTGTTGTTTAGGTCGTAGGACTGCTGGAGGGACTTGAGCCACTGAGCAAGCAGTGGATCGGTTTTGGGTTGCTCTAGTTTTTGTTTTAGGATCAGATAAAGGATAAAAAAACAGACACCGAGAAAAGCGAGAATAATAAATGTATCTGTGGACATATAGTCATTTTAGACTAAAACAGAAGAAAACACGAATGTTTGATTCGTGATTAAATTAATTGATACTAAAAATGAAAGGAAACAGAAACCAAAACAAAAGATATGGTTTATTACTGGCAGTTCTTGCCATAAATTGGCTGGCTATAATTTGGATTGTTTTTAAAGTTGAACCAGAAAAGATAAAAGATCTTGTT
>MFAQ01000036.1:1092-5646 GCA_001776275.1 Candidatus Collierbacteria bacterium RIFOXYD1_FULL_40_9 | reverse complement strand
CTGGTGAAGTGCAATTTGTACCACCAGCGACAGTAGCTACACCGGTAACAAAATCGTAGCCTGTGGTGTCGGTAGCAGTTACGTCGATAGTGCCTCCACCAAAGTCAAAACCATCATCATCTGGGTTGCCATCGTTGAAGTTTGCTGTGTCAGCCGGTAAGAGAATGCGGAAGTAACCATCGGCGACAGCTGATGCCGTGTTGAAAGTGACTACGTGTTGTGGTTTGGATTTTAAATAAACAGGATCGTCATCGTCAGCATCTCCTGCTGCAAGTACCGGGGAAACACTAAATTCGTCTGCGTCAGTAATACCGACAACGGTATAGGTACCAGTGCCAATAACAAGACTATCACCAATGCGAAAGTTGGCAGTAGAAGTGGTATATGAAGGTGCTGATCCGGATGTTTTTATTAGGACATTGGAACTGCCAACAAAAGTGCCTGTGGAATCGACTCTGGCTCGTGCAGAAATGCGAGACGATTGAAGAGTATCTTTGACCACAGTGAGATTAGCAGAATCGGTGGAAAAAGGAAAACATGCCGAAATGATAGTTGACGCAACAAGAGATAGTGGAAGAAAGCGTTTACTTTTTGGCACAATATAACTGTACTAAATATTAGATATCGGTGTCAACTTTTTTCTTTTGAAAACTTGAGAATGGTTTTGAGTAAAAAAAGAACCAAAAGAAGACCAAGTAAGATTTTCAGTGGGAAGATAAAAATGTCGGTTGAGTTGTTGGAGTTTGTGCTTTCAGTTTTGATGTTGGTTTTGATGCTATGCCAACCAAAAGAGAGTGTATTTGGTTTGAAGGTAAAGTCTTGGGTGCCGTCTGAGTTTAAAAGTTGCCGGTTAGACTTGCTAATAACATGCTGTGGCAGGAGTTTTTGTACGGATAGGACAATATCATTTTTACTAATACTTGTAGTTCCTTTGGTTTCTGTGACATGATTGCCGGTATTGCTTACGAAGAGTTGGTAGGTTAGTGTTGTTAGACTGTCGGAGAAAATTTTTCTGCCAATTTTAAGATGAGGTGAGGTTATTTTTATAGTATCTATTTTGAGAATGGTCTTGGGGTTTAATTCTGAGGTAATTGTTACAAGAAGATTTGCTCCAATTGAAGCACTGACAATAGTACCTTTGGATTGTGAGGGTAGTGTGTTTTCGTACGTTGAGAAAAGTAAGGTGGCGTAGATGTCTTCAATATTTGCTGTTTCTGGAATTGAAAGGCTTAGGATAATCTGCTCTTTGGAATTTGGCTCTATAGTGAAAGGTTCTTCGAACTTTATGTTGGTATTTGAAATGGCAAAGTATTTTAACCACGATGAATTGCTCTTTATGTCAATAATAGGGTTGCCGTTGCTATCTGCTTTTTCAAAAGGAATAAGTCTTACGACAATTTGTTTTTGGGTGTCTGAGTTGTTTTCAACAGTGAAGGCCTTAGTAATAGCTTTACCTGGTTTGATTTGAATTTTAACTAGCGATGGATCGACGGTGAGGCCAATTTTGGCATGAGCTGTGCTGGCGAAGGTAAGCAAGAGCAGGCTGAGGAATGTGGCAGTGGTAATAAAAGTATAAAGTTTCATGTCTTTTAAAAAGATGGTATGGCAAGGTACTGGATGCCATTTTGGTAAGTTCCCGCCGCTTGAGAGCCAGATATATTTACTTTGTAAGTTACAGTTACACTTGAGTTGGCGGTGGGAATGTTTTTGGTCATGACAGTTGCTGGTTGGTCTGTACCTTGAATGGGGAAAGGTCTGTAGTAAGTGTTATTGACAAATTCCGGATCTGCGTCGGTTCCATTGGCGTTGTAGCCGAAGCCGTAACGTCCGTTATCTGTCCAGGGAGTAGCGTCGGATACTGTACAGGGCGTGGCGAGGTCGCAGGAGGTATCTGGGATGGTGTCGGTGTCGGATATTAGTTTGAGCGAATGGTCTTCGATAGCTTTAACGGTGTAACCGTATGCACCACCTGTAGTAATAGTAAGAATATTGGTGAGGGTACTAGGTGTTCCTGGAACAAGTGAGCCGTAATCCAAGTCGATATCTGAAATGGTAAAAGAAAATGGATTGGGGTCCAAGACATATTGAAAACCTGCCTTGACAGTAAAGCCAGCAGAATTAAATTCCCCTTGAGCTGTTTGACCGACTGTGTCGTTTAGTGTGTATGAAGCTGACGACTTGGACCCACCAGTAATGTTTATGGTCCCCATTTTAATATCGTATGACGGGGAAGTAAGGTTGTCTGCAAATGCGTCTTTGGCGAAAAACAAAGATAATATAGAAAGTAATATAAGATGTTTACAGAATTTTGGTTTTATTTGATATATTTTGTTAGTAAACATTTTGATTCTAATAAAGCTTTGAGTTTTGTTTGATATATTTTGTTAGATTCTTTTTTTTTGGGTTGATATATTTATTTTTGAACGTGAGATGACATATATAACCCGAATTCAATTTCTATTTTTTACTATTATCGGTTTTTGTTTTTAAGTTATCTTCTAGTAGATCTGCGGAGGAGTAGAGTGTCATAAGATCTGACTGGATGGCTCTTATTTTGTCTAAGAAAGGTTTGGGAACAATTGCCTGCGACCTGGTTGATTTTAGATAAATAATAATGTCTGTTACTGAGTTAATAACCTGACTTAGGGTTGGTTTGTTTTCGGTAGTGAGCCACAGGAGACTATCTGTTTCGGTTTGAGAAAGATCTTCTTGGAGTAATTTGATTTTTTCTTTGGCAATGCTATTTTTAATTACAGCTTTGCTATAGTAGTTGGCAAGTGGCGTGATAAGTAATAATGAGAGTAAATTGGCAGTGCTTTGGTTGAAGTCGTTTAGTATGTTCGGTTGTAGGTATAAGTAACTTGAAATAGTGATTGCTGTTAAAAAAAAGACTAAGTATTTTTCAAAAGTTACAGAAAGAGCAAACAAAACAAAGTAGTAAAGAAAAAATAGCGGCGACGAAGTTTTACCGGTAGAGATAACAAGTATTTGAATAAAAGCCATTATAAAAAGCATGCTGGATATGCTTTGATATTCTGGTCGCAAAAGTTTTTTGAAGGCGATGTAGACCAGTACAATGACTCCGCATGCCTGGAGTGAGTAAGGCTCTAAGTTTGGATTACTTGCAAATAGGGTCGGAAAAAATATGGAGATAAAAATAAGTAAAGATTGGACTATTACAAGGAAGTTCATGTGATTTAAATATAGCAAAAAATAGCGACAAGATATGCCAACTGTAGTGATATATTTTGTTTCTAACTTGTCACTAAAGTAGTTTTAGTGATTGTATTTTTGCGCTTGTATTTTTTTTGCACCGTAAAATTTTTGTCAGCATAAAAAATGCTTGCTATTTTTTAATTTGCTAGAATGATTATAGAAATGTTTAATACTCTAAAGGGAGTGTTTGAGAAAATGAGTGTTTTTGATAAAAGTCTTGGGGTAGTCGTGGTACTAGGTCTTGTTATTGTTGTTACTAGTCTTTTTAGAGGTATTATGAGGAGCAGCAAAGTGGAGCTAGTAGAAACAAAGATGGAAGTTGGTAATTCAGACAGAAAAAATATTTTTGTTGATATAGAGGGGGCGGTAGTGGCTCCTGGGGTTTATGAGTTGACTTATGGAGACAGACTAAAAGACGTTTTAGTGCTTTCTGGAGGTTTTTCTGAGCTGGCTGATCGAATTTATGTTCAAAAAACTATTAACCTTGCGGAATTACTAAAAGATGGGCAAAAAATATACATCCCATTTTTGTCCGATACCCCCCAAGGTGGTGGGTATCTTGAGGCTAAAAATGACCAAAGAGTTGTTAATGTTAATACTGCCTCAATAGATATTTTAGATACCCTTTGGGGTATAGGTGAGGCACGGGCAGAGAATATCGTGAAAAATAGACCATATTCTAGTCTTGAGGAAATGGTTTCAAAGAAAGTAATTACACAGCAAATATTGGAAAAAAATAATGGAGTAATGAGTGTTTATTAGCTGTGAGTAAACGTGTATTTGTCTTATTGCTTTTGCTGTTTTTAAGTTTTGTTATAAGTTTTTTGTTTTTGTTTTTCATGAGTTTTAAAGGGCAAATTTTGTTTGCGGGAAACGTGAACAAAACGATGCAAACAGGGAATAAATGTATCATTGAAATTGATATGTTTATTGTAAGTGAAAGCGGTAAATGTAGAAGTTTATTAAATAGAAAAGTTATGGTTGTTGGCACTACCTATCCAAGGCTGATAAATACATTGAGTGGCAAAATAGAGCTTGTCGACGCCAAAATAGACTTTTTAGAAGCAGATGATGTGAAACAAGAGAAACAATCGTCGTTGCTTGCTTTTTTGGAGAGAGTACTTTTGTTTGGTACTAATTTATACAAAGCGTATTTGCCTTATCGCGAGTCATCTTTGCTTTCGGGAATTGTTTTTGGACAAAAACAAGATATAGGGTATGAGTTTTATAGTCAAATGGTAAAAAGTGGAAGTATTCATATTGCAGTTGCATCTGGATTTAATTTGATGCTTCTTGGTGGGTTTGTGATGCACCCTTTGTTTTATTTTTGGAGGCGAG
>MFAQ01000036.1:0-1076 GCA_001776275.1 Candidatus Collierbacteria bacterium RIFOXYD1_FULL_40_9 | reverse complement strand
GGCGATTGCTCTTTTGTTTGTTTATGCCTTGCTTACTGGCTTTGAGCCTCCTGTGGTGAGAGCCTGGTTGATGATTAGTTTGTTGTTTGCGTCGTTGGCTTTGGGAAGGAAACAGCCTGGTTGGTGGGTATTGCTTGTTAGTGTGTGGATAGTCTTGGTTTGGGATATCTGGATGATTTGGAACGTGAGCTTTCAGCTATCGGTGGCGGCAAGTATTGGACTTATTGTTTTGGTGCCTATGGTGGTTAAATGGGGTAGCGAAAAAGGGTACGAGAGTGAGGTGAATTTCTTGGAGAAGTCTGGGTTTTTGGGGACCTTGATGGCGATGGCTTTAACAGTACCGATCATTTGGTACCACTTTGGGAGGGTAAGTTTTATTGGCTTGTTTTGCAACCTACTTATTTTGCCTTTGGTGCCTCCTGTGATGGTTTTGGGATTGTTTATGCTCGTCTTTCCGAGTGTTTTTTATCTCCCAACCTATGCCCTGTTGCATATGATAGTAGTTTTAATTGAGTTTTTTGGCAGTTGAGATGTTTTGATTAGTCCTATATAATATGAATAAAGTAAATTGACAGAAGGAGATCGCCAAACAATGAAGATGAAAGTGATTATCTGGGGTGTGGCAATAGCAGCCATATTTTTTCTCATAACGAAAGAGTTTTATTCTGACGTGTACTTGTATAAGTTTGCTGGATCAGGTATTGGATTCATTGTTGGTGTTGTATTTGGTTTTTTTGTTGAGTTGACGAAAGGGACGAGGTTGAAGAAATGAAAGCTTGGACATTTTCAGTTATTTATTTTTTAGGGCTTGGGATGCTGTACTCATATTTGTCTCGTTTTGTGTGGGTCAGTGAAGGAAGTGCTGGAGTAGCTGCTTGCGTTTTTGGAGCAGCAATACTGCTTGGCTTGTTGGGTGTCTCCTATTTGGTGTTTCGTAGAAAGTAACAGATCAGAGAATCACTCTCTTTTTTTGAGAGTGATTTTTTTTTGTGCCAAGGAAACCCCGCACAAAGCTTCCTAAGTAGCGAAGCGGGCGTGTGCGGGGATGAATTGGAGAAGCATAACACTGCGACTAG
>MFAQ01000035.1:11270-15789 GCA_001776275.1 Candidatus Collierbacteria bacterium RIFOXYD1_FULL_40_9 | reverse complement strand
AGAATTAATGATGTTTTGATTGTTTTGGGACCACTGCTGGATATGATACCGAATGAAACCAATTTGCGAAAAGCAAAAGTGTTAGTTGGTCAAATGAAGGCAAGGTCTTTGCCACTGGGAAATTCATTTACTTCCAGAATGCTTATAGATTTTTTTGCAAATGGAATTAAACATAGTACTGATGTATTGGCTGAGGCCCGCACATCGGCGATGACTCGAGCAGAAATTATCAAGAGTTTGGGTTGTCATCAAAGACCATAGAAGCTATTGGTCGTGGTGCGACAATTGGGGAGCTGTTCTTGATTCAGCCAGATTTGTATTTGTAATAAAAAAACAAGTTGACCACTCGGAAACGGGTGGTTTTTTTACTAAAAAAAGCCCACCTACTTGAGGCGGGCGGGGTTGATTGTTCTTATAAACTTTGAGTTTTGGATTTACCTAAGACGTAACTGATAAAAATGACGGCCACATTACCAAGTACCACGGCCAAGGCGTTTTGGTCCTGATTTTCCAGACCAATACCAAACAGCAGAGTGATAAGGGCAGAAAACAAAAAGTAATAAGGAACAAAAATACTTATTTTAAAGGTACTTTTTCGGCCAAGATGGTAAAAAACAAAAGCCGAAGTAATCATGGAGCAAATAAGGGCAGCGATGCCGATTCCTGTTTGAAGTGGGGACATATTAATCTCCTTTTTGTGAATGTGTGTTACGGAGATTTTAACACGGAAGGTTAGTTGGTTTGGGGGAGGGGGAGAGGTTTTGGCGATTTGCACTCGCCAGTGGTGGTGTGGAAGACGCCAACTTTTTGGGCTTCGCAAGGGTTGGGGTAAGTGATGTTGGTTGTTGTGTCGCAGACTGGTGAGTAGAGGTCTGAGCAGATAATTTCTGGCCTTTCTGAGGTATTCATAGGGGGGAAAGTAGGGCGAGGAGGTTGGCTAGGTGAGATCGAGGGCTTGGGCTCGGAGGCTCTGGAGCGAGGATCGGCTGTCATCTGGGGTAACAGAATGATGCCTGCAACAAGGACAATGAGAATAACAAGCATGGGAAAGAGACTTTTGAGAGTGCTTTCGCTACTATTGTTGGCAGGGTTCACAAATTTAACTATGGCAGATTTGCGGTTAATTGGCAAGAGGGGTATAATATAGGGTAGATAAAATTTCTTTGAAAAGAGGAAAAATGAGAGAGAAAATTCGAAGCTTCTTCAAGAATGAAAGTGGTATGTTGTTGCTTTCGGTTACACAAATTGCTATTCAGGTTCCGTTTTGGCTGGTGTGGATGAATACCGTCCAGTCTGGAAACAGTGCTTGGATGCCAACCTGGATTGTGATCTATGTTTTGTCGATCATGGTCTTTTTACCAATTCTAGTTGGTATTATGAGCAAAGAAAACAAACTTGTTGCAGGTGTGAGATTCTTTACTCTTAACCTGTTCAACTTTACGGTCATTGCGAGCGTGGTTGGTTACGTAGTTTTGATGTCCAATAGGTTTTTGTAAAGGAGATTCTGTGAATGGACTTGGTAGTCTTGTTGTTGGTTTTGTCGCGGTAGCGTTGCTTGGCGCAGCTATTTATGTATTCTTTGTTTTGTTGTTGCCGCTGGCTCTCGGACTCTAATAGTTTTTCTTTTTAGTTTAAAAAATCCCCGCCTAGTGGCGGGGAATTTTATGATGGTAGAACTGTTAGTCCTATGACAAAAATGTACAGTTTTATGATTATCGAGACCAGAACGATAATTGTTGCCTCAATTACTTTGACTTTTATTTTAGGGAAACGGGAATTGATAAACTTTAATGTTCTATTGTCAGGGGTTAGCCCTAAACCGTTTACAAAACTAGCGGCTAGGAGCAGGTTTAAAATTGAAATGATGCAGGTCATAATGTACAAATCACTGCTGATGCTACGAATGCCCATAAAGATCACTGTCGTTAGACTAGAGATTAACCAGATTATGATGGTGGCGGTGCTAACAAATACGGCCACCCCACCCTGTCTTTGTTCTATATGCCGTAGACCAAGGAAAAATACCAAAAACAAAATTGAATTGAAAAGGTTTAAGATTTGATGGTCAACGAGGAAGATAACTATTGGGCTCATTTGCCCTCCTTTGTAATTTCAAATTCCGTGAAACAATATGATGGTGGGTATTTGCGGAGTTGTGATCTGTATCAGGTAATAAAGCATTTTTGTAAAAAGAAGCGAATAAATGACTATGTTTATAAAGATGCAGGTCAAAAAAATGTTTTGTTTCTCATTGAACTAGCACCAACAAGGGTGAGGGCGGTGATGGACAAAAACATGGCTGCAATGGACATCATGTAGGCGACCAGGTAGTGTGACAATGCGCCAGGGAAAGCGTTTTCGATTTCTTGGTACCACTTGTCTGGTAAGAAGTTGAAGACGCTGAGACAAGCGTATACTATAAACACAAAAATGACTGAATATTTGATGGCTCTGCCAGAAAAAGTATTTTCTGATATCTGGAATATGGATATGAGACCAGCGAGTACTGCGGTTGAAATCATGGACAAGACAAAGATGATGGGAAGATAACGCAGATTGAAAACCAAAAATTCTTGACCGAATGGCATTTTTACTCCTGATGTAAAAGAATTTAGTATGCCCTATATTATAAAGCATAGTTATGGAAAATGAAAATCAAGACCCGATTTAGATCTTGGAGACTTGGAGGAAGTCTAGCTCGACTGGGGTTTCACGGCCGAAGATGCTGACAAGAACAACGACCTTGCCCTTGGCTTCATCAATATTGGAAACAGTGCCGAGTAAGTCGTTGAATGGTCCTTCGACGATACGGACAGCTTCGCCAATAGTGTAGGCTGATTGGAATTTGGGAGCTGACTGCTGCCCAAACGCGGTAATAGCTTTGACTTCGTTTTCTGGGAGGGGTGTGGGCTGATCTGCGGTACCTACAAAGCCGGTGACACCTTGGGTGGTTCTGACAGCAAGCCAAGCATTGTCGGAGACAATCATGCGAACTAGCATGTAGCCTGGGAAGAGTTTTTCTTTGATGGTGGATTTTTTACCTTTGGTGATTTTGATTTTCTCTTGGGTGGGGATGAGGATTTCGTAGATGTTGTTAGTTAGTCCCATGGCCTCAACACGGGTTTTGAGGGTGATAGCAACACGGTTTTCGTGACCAGATTGGGTGTGAACGACATACCACTTGGCAGAGTCGGGGATTTCTGGGGTAATGACGATATGATTTGGGTCAGAGACCTTGGAAATAAGATCTTCAGAGGTTTGGGCTTGGACTTTGGTGTCTTTTAATTTCATTTTTTGTTTTTTTAGCGACTTAGGACTGATTGGAGCATAGTAGTAAAGAGATAGTCGAGTCCGCCGGAATAAATAGCAACTGCGGCACTAGCTACGACGACTAGAACAGTCATTTTGACAGCCTCCTGGTGGGAGGGCCATTTGACTTGGGCTAGCTCGAGTCTGACCGAGCGTATAAATTGGAGCGGGCGCAACATATTCTAGATATTTTAACACTCAGCTCATAGGTTCGCCAGTGGTTTGCTTTCGGTTGGCAATTTTATGAGATAATATACGGGAAAGTAACTTAAATTATTGGAGGAATGGATGTTTCATGTAACTCGACCAACAAATGTTCTATTGGCTGCAAACAGACTTGTTCAACATGGTTATTGGCAGGTAGATAAGATGGAAAGAGCCTTACAACAGCTTGTAGATGTTAATAATGTTAAACCGGTGCAAATCGGTGAGGATTTGCAGGCATTATTGGAGGAGATTGTTAAGGCAATTTTGATTTCTGATGTTCCTGAAGATGCTCATGGTCTGGTGGTGATTTTGAATTGTAGTGGAATATACAATGAAAACGCTGGGACAGTGAGGGTGGGGAAAGGTGGATTAAAACTTAGAATTGATCCGGCACTGAGTCCTCACTTTACGACTGGAGACGTTGTAATAGGTTTTGGTCAAGGTGTTTTTGAGTAATATCTTTCCCTCGCAGTTGCGGGGGAAATTTTGTAATTTTGTATTAAAATACTTAAAACTTTAACAAAAGAGGTGAAAAATGCCAAAATTTGATACGAGTTCGGTTATGAAGCTTTGCCCTGGACTGACTGTGGAAGATCTGACTTCGCTTTTGCTTTCAGAAGTACCGAGTGAGGCGAAGGAACTGCGGGTGATTATCTATAGAGAAGTTGGAAAGTCCGAGGCGGAAATTAAGTCATTTAAGACAGGTAGAGGGGACTTGGATACTGAATATCACTACACAACCGACAAAGATCTCGTCGGTTCGGTGATGGTTGAATATGTTTTGGTTGAACCACAAAGTGTTCATTTGCCGCAGTCTTGGATAATTTCTGTTTAGACTTTTCCCCTCGCATTTGCGAGGGAATTTTTTGGTAGAATAAGCAAAACTTTGACAAAAGGAGTAATGACCTATGAATAACGCGATTACTGGTCGTGTAGAGGACGGACAAAGCTTTCGTGAAGTTGTTAAGGAGATGCTTGAGAGCGTGCCAGAAGGAGTAAGGGT
>MFAQ01000035.1:5583-11241 GCA_001776275.1 Candidatus Collierbacteria bacterium RIFOXYD1_FULL_40_9 | reverse complement strand
GTGCCGATGAGTCTTGGCTTGGGTCATCGATGATGGATAACGAAACCGGATATATGGTTATTTTTATTGAACCTGTGGAAGTTATGCCTGTAGGTACAGTTATTATCGATACTGTGCTTGTCGGAGACCTTGTCAGTAGAGAAAACGATCTTGAGACGAGACATCGCTAATTTTTTTTGAAATAAACCCCCCCGCCAATGGCGGGGGGAATTTTGTGTTGCTAAAAGTTGACAATAGTAATATGAAAACATTATAATTATAATATATGAACGATGTACTACAAGTTCCCATGAGCAAAGAATTAAGAGAAAAGGCAACTATAGCTGCCTTGGCTCAGGGGTATTCTTCGTTGCAGGAGACTGTAAGGATTTTTTTGACCCAACTGGCCGAAAAAAAAATAGAAACGGCATTTATTGCTCCAATAAAACTTTCAGCAAAGAACGAGAAGAGGTATCAAAAAATTTTAGACGATGCAAAAACTGGAAAAAATATCACGAGTTTTGCTTCTGTTGATGATTTTTTGGATTACGTAGACCAAATTAAATGAGGGTAGAAATGCACAAGAGCTTTTTGATTTCTTTGAGAAAAAGAATTTTGCCAAATAAGGCTTTATGTATTAAATTTAGCGAGCGAGTAAAGAGATTTGAGTTTGATAGAACCGACCCGATTCTTAAAGATCATGCCTTAATTGGGAAGAAGTCCGGATATAGAGCATTTTCGGTAGCTGGCGATGTTAGGGTTGTTTACAAAATGATAGAAACCGACACGGCGCTACTGGTAGATATTGGTACACATAACCAGGTGTATTAAAAACCCCGACAAAATGGTCGGGGTTGGGGAGAATTATTTTTTGGTGAAAAAGAGAGTTGAGGTGACTGGGGTGCTGTTGTACTTTTGGTGATCGATGCGATGATCCATAAGTTTATATCCATACCTTGTTGGGTAGCGCATAAAATCTTTTTCGGTGCGAAGAGACTGTCGGGAAAGTTTGTGCAGGAGTACAAACCAATGAGGAAAGTCTGGGCCGATGTTTGAGTAGTCTTCTGGTTCAAAAAACTCAGAGATGACTAGATCTGCATTTGGCGTGGATTTGCTCGTTGCCTTGAAGAATTTTTCGGCGATTGGCTCCAATTCGTGAACTATAAAGTTCACATTGACAATTAGTTTATGCCAAGAAAAGTGTTTGGCAACCAGCGCAAGATCATTGGGATTACCTATATCTATTTTCATCCAAGGAAAGTGTTTGCTTTGATAACCTCTTTCGCGGAAGAATTTTTCGGCCACTTTTTTGGTTTTTGGATCAATGTCAGAGAGAAGGAAATCAGGAAAAATATTTTGCTGGTGGAAGGCGAGTAGGTTTGTGTGCATAGCAGCACCATTACCTTCTCCACCTCCGAAAAGTCCTAAGTTTGGTATATTTGCATATGTTGCTACAAGTTCATTTGCGATGGACTTTGAAGCATTTTCAAACATCATTCGAGCAGCCATGACGTTTTCTTCGATAATGCGGTAGCGATCCTTGTCTATGCCATATTCCAGTTGACCTAGATCAATTTCGAGTAGATACTCCAGTAGTGGTCGGTAGGTGTTGATGAGCCATGCCTGTGGTCCGTGACTGATAACGGGCATCAGTTGAGGATATTCGTGGCGTACAGACCGCAAAGATGTGTTCTGACGTCCTTCTAGTACTAGCCTGCGCTGGACAATGGCTGCTTGGTGGGCAAGATCACTTAGATCGGTTGGGAAGGTGTTAGGGCTGATCTCGGCGTTTTCCAAGAGGTTCCACACAGCATTGTTAATGTAGGTACCGGTTCTTTTGTAACCTGAGTGTCTTAGGTAGTTAAGGACGAAGAGGGCAGCAAACTCGTTTAGGTATCGATTTGGATGTTTTTCCATTCATTCTCCTATTTGTTCAATGTATTTGAAAAGAGCTGATTTAATCGCTTATTTTACTACAAAAAAAGCCCCATTCGTTGGAGGCTTTTGGACTTTTCTTAGTTGGTGTTTGGTGGTTTTTGGAGTCCGCTAATGAGCATAGCCGTTGGATAACCTGTAGACAACCCAATAAGCATAGGTGATATCAATGCTACAAGTCCTTTAGAGGGATCTAGACTTGGGTTTATTAGTTCGATTGGCAAGAAAACAATGATGAAGAAGGTCATGCCTGTGGGGATAATACCGACCATTGGTTTGTTTGTACCGTAGCCAATATAGCCACTTACAAACCAGATTGTGAAAAGTGCTGACTGGAGAAAATTCATGTGTTCCCCTGTTGCTGCTTTTATTATGGCCTTGTTTAGCAGTATGTAAATAGTAAAAATGCTAATGGCAATGAAAAAGTAGATTAAAGCTTTTAAAGTGTTTTTGAATTTCAAGATGCCTCCTAGAGTAGTTCCCGAAAGGGAAGGATTTTAGACTATAGGTGTATTTTAGCATATTTGATGGTTGATATAGGGAGAAGGTGAGCTTGTGGTGATAAGATTTTTTATACATTTAAAAAAGGAGAAGAAATGTTGGATTATAACCACTCTACGGCGACTCGTTTTATGAGGGATTATGGTTGGAACCTGGAAAAGACGGTGCAAGCGATATTGGATGAGGGGTTGCGACCAAATGCTAAGAATATTATGGTGTTTGTGAATTTTGATGGATTTTTTGTCAGTGTTGAAAGTGGTGAGCAGCTGATGGTCAGGGTTGGTGGCCAAAAGTATCTGCTGTTTGTGGAGAGTGCGGATAATTTGCGCTACGCAGGCGATGTAAGAGTTAAATATTGGTCTGAGGTTTAGAAGATTTTTGTCGATCCCTCCGCTGCGGGGGATTTTTTTTGCATTAAAAAAATCCCTGCGCTATTGCGCAGGGATTGGATGGGGTGGGTCTATGTCTTATTAGAATATAAGTGGGCTTGGAGCAAAGTAAAAAAGCCAGCTGGTAATGATGATCGCGATGCTTTGGATAACGCAGATTGCGTAGAAGACTGTCTTTAAGGTTTTATCTATCTGGTCGATGGAAGTTCCAATGTAATGACAGATGTTGCCAAGGACGGCAAATAAAATAAAGCTCCAGGGTGATGTAATTGCGATTGTAAAAGCAATCAGATAACAGAGTGCGCCTACGATCAATGCGTGTAGTGCTTTTGGGTTATTCATTTATCCTCTTTGAGTTGGGAATGTGCTGGCTATGCCAGATGAATGAGGGGATTGTAGCACATTATGGGGTAAAAAACAATCCTCCGATTTGGAGGATTGGGTGGTGGTTAGCTTTTTTCTTCAAAAATGGTAAATCTGAAGCTGGGCTCCGAAGTGGCGATTGCTTCCCAGCTGTTGCTAATATTTTTAATAAGGCGGTACTTGATAGTCACTGAAATGCAACCGATTTGGTTGCTCGGTAAATGCTTTCTTGCAATATCTATCCAATGATCTGAGGTTTCAACAATTGATTCGATATTGTCTTGTTTGTGTTCTACGAGTGTGTGATTTTTGCCAATAGTGACAAAGTAAAAGCCTTCGATTCGAACACGAGGGCAGAAATGAACCGTAACTTCGATTTCGTCACCTATTTTTACATTGTTAGGGTGATCTGAAACGTCGAAATCGTAGACGGTGGGGTGAACTGATTTCTCCCAGGAGTTGTTTGACCAGGTAGGTTTGTTTTTGAAGTTACCTGCAGTTTGAAGTTTAAGCTTAGCAATATTAAAGAACATGTCTAGTGGGTAATTCACTTGTTCTCCTTTTATGTTTACACACTTAGCTTTTTGGCAATATTTCCGGTAAAAAGTCCGATAATTGAACCATATATAACACTAAAAACGACATACAACCAGTTAGTAGGTTGTGTAATAGAAGTAACGATAATTGCAATAGTGATTACTGAAGGGATAACACCAGTGAGAGCGTCTCGAGGTCTGGTTGCTGAGGTATATCCACAGATGAACCAGATGGTGTAGAAGATAATCACTTGAATATCAACTGAGTTTGTGTTGCCGAACAATTCAAACCATTTTATTGTCGCGAATGTTAATCCGCCAACTACCAGATAGATTGCAAACGGGATAAGAGATTTAATTTTCATTGTGCCTCCTTTGACTTAGGTTACAGCTAACATTATTATATCATTTTTTATATAGGATTCATTTGACTTTGAGGCTGAAAGGTGGCAGAATGGAGTTGCAGAGTGGATGAGAGGTGTGGTAGTTTTCCTCCACAAGCACTCTTTTAGGGGGATGCGTTCCCTTTAGTAAAGAATTGGGATAGTCCACCCGCTCGTTTACCAAAACGGGGAAAGAGCCACGCTTCTTAGCCACAAAGCAAAGCCTACCAAGGGTTTGGTGGGGTTATCGGGTTTGACTACGTGACCTGCTTTATATTTCAAACCTTACATACTTAACGAGTTTTGGACTCTCTGGTAGAGGAAGGACAGAAGACCGAGTAAGTGGCGAGAGCAATAAGTGTTTTTTGTGGAAAGAATATTGCTTGCTCTTGGTTTTTGTTTACTCTTTAATTAGCTGTTGTTTTTATTTGTGACTAAAAGACTGTGGTTGTATTTTTGTTGTTTGAATTTCCAGGAAATTTTGATATAAAAAAATCCTCGCCTGTTTGGCGAGGATTGATGATACTGGGTGGAATTAACCACCTTCAATTTTGGTCATCACAAGGACGGTGTCACCAGGGTTGATCATATCTTCCATGGTAACGCGCTTGCAGTTAACAGAAACACTTTCTACTTCTGAAAGGGTAACCTTGACCATTTCGAGAAAGTCTTTGACGGTCATGGGTTTGGATTGGGGCACCGGTTGAGTTCTGGTTGCGATAGAAATCAATTGAGTATTTTTCACTTTCTTCTCCTTGAAATGAATTTGAATGGACTTGCAGGACTATTGTACCACCCATACCCGAGATTTCAACCCTAGAATATTTTCAAAAGCGACAGGTTCTCCTGTGAGGTGGGCTTTAACCTCGCGGCTGATGATGCCAGCGGAGGTAAAGACTGTGTATGCAATCGACTTTTCGGTGCAGGGAGCTTGAAAGGCTTCTGAAGAGGGGTATAAGTTTCCTTCGTAGCGGTGAACGAGGTCCGGGTCGGTAGGTTTTAGCGAATAAACTCGAAGTTCTTCTGCGCCCATGCGAGCTTCGACATATAGGCTGATCATGGGGTTGAAGCGGACAAACTTTTGCCAGATATCGATGCGGGTGTCCATTTTGTCAACCGCACAAATGACAATTCCCTTTAAGCGTTCCTGGCCAGCAAAATGTTCCGGTATGGCGGTGATGCTGCAG
Organism: Candidatus Collierbacteria bacterium RIFOXYD1_FULL_40_9; assembly: GCA_001776275.1. Taxonomy (GTDB): domain Bacteria; phylum Patescibacteriota; class Microgenomatia; order UBA1400; family MFAQ01; genus MFAQ01. The sequence goes on along the minus strand of MFAQ01000035.1, from coordinate 5,968 downwards.
CCAGTAAAGGCTATCAGGATTTCTTGCATGGCTTGAACTTTGCCTTTGCCTTCGTCCTCTAAACGGAAAGCCTGAGTGGGGATGTTGGGTGCTTCCACGATATCGGCATCGTAGATGCGAAAACTAGGTAAGCCCATTTTACCAAGGGCAAGAGCTAGCCAAGAGCCGATACCGCCAACACCGATAATGGTAGTTTCAAGATCATCCATGTCTTTTTGTGGGAGGATACCATGTTGGCGTGTGAGATCCATTGTCGGACTATGAGTTGCCATCTTTCTCCTGTTCTGTTTCAAGTGCGGGTAGATCGGGCCGCGAATCGTCAGTAAATGAAACTTTCTCTTCGATTTCTAGTGTCGCCAGGTGGATTTCTTCGGCGGTAAAGTTT
>MFAQ01000035.1:2707-5565 GCA_001776275.1 Candidatus Collierbacteria bacterium RIFOXYD1_FULL_40_9 | reverse complement strand
CCATGAAGTCATCAAACTTGTTAGTGACGACAGAAATGAGATACTCAGCTCTACTGAAGCCATCGATATTATTTTCGTCCTGGCCTGACCAACTAACTGCAAAGTCGTTGTGAGTATGCAGCCAGAGTTTTAAATCTGCAACATCTTTCCCTGCTTGGTGATATTCGAAAAGGAACATCGCCATCGCGTCGTCGACGAATTTGGTTTTGGTGGGAGTGGTCTCCTGTTTGATTAGAAAGATTTCATCGACGAAAAAGTCAAACTCACCTCTTCGGGTGACTCGACCCATCCAAGATATTTCTCCTTGCGCCATTTTGGTGAAAAGGGATATTTGACGGATGGTTTGGGAGGTAAAGTAAACAGTGGGTTTTCTAGCGCGTGTAGGAATTTGTTTCAAGACTTTCTCCTTACCTTTATAAGATTTAAGTGACGATCGGCCAATGGTCAATGGTTAGGCGGGCCTCTGATTCGTTATAGTTTTGTAAGTACTCAACCACAATTAACACAGTTGTCAGAATGTCCATTTCACCGATTAGCTTGGCGACACTGTCTGTGATCGGTCCAAGATAAACATTTCCCTTTTGGTCTGCGAATGGGTGCGGGTGGCTGTTTATTGATCCTGATTGATTGATGCATCTAATTCCACCTCCGTTAATACTGGTATTAATCACCAAAATTGTGTCACCAATCAAATAGATATTGCCTTCGTGGTTGATTTTAATTTCCCCAAGTGGAACACGTATCTCGTTGCCTGTAACAGTAACTTCTTGACCATTTCCCATAGCTTTAAGGGTTTCGTACATTTCTTTTGCCATGTCTTGGGTGAAGTTTTTTTCTGTTTCTTGTGCAATTGTTAGACGACTGGTAATTAAACGATGTTTGGCCATATTTTGAATCATCTGAGTTCTCAGATTTGCCAATTCTCCATCGATTTGTTTCAACCGTGCCATTGATGTGGACAGGGAATTTGTTCCAGTCAGATTGATAAGTTGTTGGAGACGTCTAGTTACTTGGCCTGGAGTATTGTATGCTAATAGACTTTGATTAAGATCGTCCAAAATTTTATCGAGAACATCGGCCAAGATACCTACTGGTATATCGTTTAAATTTATTAAGATGTAAAGATTTTTATCCAGATATTCTGCTATTGCCACATTGGATTCATCGTATAGAGTTATGTTGCTACCTGTTGGATCCATTTTTAAGACATTCGAAACTGTGTGACTATAGAGTCTGTTAATGGTACTTGTTCTAGTCGTACTCGGTGAGGCAAGGATATGGATATATAGCCTACCATCACTTGAGTCTTTTGGTAGTACATCCCAACTTCTAGCGTAGTTGACTTCGATAGGGCAGTTAAATACTAATAAATATTTTGTCAAAACTGCCTTTACCTCGTCTCGTCTAACAGAATTCGAATTTAGATATAGAGAATGATTCATTGGTTTCTCCTAGCGAGTTAATTTGATGGTTTGGTTGGCCAGTGTTGTATTCTGGCGTATGGGTTACTGGGTGAATAAGACCGAAGGAAATCAGTCATGATCAAGACCACATTTACGTAGTCCCCGACAGAGATGAGCTTTGCGATTATTTGACTGATGTTACCGAGACAGCAACTTCCACTCGACAAGACGTGTGGGTGGTAACAGTCGTTCTTTGTAGAATTCGGGGTACGGTTTATGCAGGTAACTCCACCGTTTTCACCGCTAGTATTGATTACAACATCGAACTGACCGATGTCATAAACATCATCACCATATTGAATGTCGATTTGGCCAACAGGAATAATCATAGAGCTGTTAGTCACTTTGATTTGTCCTGTAGCAGAAATACTACATAGACTTTCAAATTGGCTTTGGAAAGTTGTCGTAATGCCACTTGATCCTAGTTGAATTAGAGCCTTGATATGATCTTGGATTTCTTTTCGGGTTCTAGTGTGGCTGATCATAGTAGCCTGTGCTTTTCTAATGCTTTCATCTACCTCTACAAGTTTCCTTTTGGTAACTTCTATCTGCAAGCCGGTTAGGCTCTGACAGAGTTCGACATATTGCCTCTCGGTCCTGGCTTTGATTTCTGCTAAAGCTTTTTCGAAGTCCTCTGGGCTGTTTGTGTAGATTTTGGAAAAGGAGTCCAGTACCCTGGTCAGCAATTTTTTTACATTTGGCCCATGAGGGAGATCGAAGAGAATGAAGAGTGTCCCAGGCAGATACTCGGCAATAGTTACACCGTCATCGTCTTTAATTTCGATTCCTTGGCCACTGTATTTTAATGCGTCGGGTTGTCCATTATCTAGATTAATTCCATAGACTTTACTGAGTCTATTACCGCTAGCCTCCCCCGTGTCTGGACATGACCAGAAACGGATATGCAGGACTCCTGGTTCGCAGGTGTGTTCTGAGGCCTTGCCATGAGGGTTGCTAACTGTAACATCAACATCATGATCTTTGGCAAATTTATTAAGAACAGCCTTGATTATTTCAACTTCATGTAAATTTCCACCGATACAGGTAACGGTTTTTGGTACTATGCGTTTGCTTTGAAAAGACATTTTGCCTCCATTTGGATTTAAAAGTGCACCTAGTTGTGATTTGGTGCGTAGTTTAGGTGTGTGAATTATATTATATCCTGTAGTGATTAACAATGACATATTTTAGGATTAAAAAAGCGCTCCTATCGGAGCGCTGATTTGTGACTAAGATCGAATTCGCCAGTGATGGTACTCAGGACGATTGCGAGCTTTTCCAGTTCATCTTTTCTGGTGCCAGCCAGCCCTGAGTGATTTATGGCGAGTTTGACATCGCCCCAGTTATACCAGTTTGTATCTGGATTGAAGTATTGGATTGTGGATTTTGTTTCAT
>MFAQ01000035.1:0-2589 GCA_001776275.1 Candidatus Collierbacteria bacterium RIFOXYD1_FULL_40_9 | reverse complement strand
AGTGGACTGTACCAGTCTTTATTCTTACAGCTTTCCTTAATGAGCTCCTTTAGTTTTGCAATGGCATTTTTCTTGTTCTTTCTGAAGGAAAAACTGAAGAAATAGACCATGTAGACGATGATAAAAGAAATGGTGTACAAAATACCTCCTAAGATAATGGTTTTTTTAGAAATTCACCCCCGACTGGCGGGGGTGAAGTTTAGGGAAAGAAAACCTTGATTAGGCCGATGGCATTTTCCCAGAGATTGCGCCAAAGGGGTTTACCGCGATGCTCGAGGCTAACGTAGCCGGGCATAAATATTCTGACGAAAAGTCCAATCAACAATAAAACCAGAAGAGCAAAACCGATGATGGCGAAGGCTTTGGTCAAGTCCATTATCTTTTCCTTTCTTCATATTCGATCATTTCCAGAATGGAGTTGATGCTGCACTCCATTGTTTCCTTTGCGTAAACATGGGCTTCTCTGTTTGTGTAGCCATATTTATTTTTGGCCAGAAAATAGAGTTTGTTGTACAGTTCCTTATCTAGTTGAACTTCGTGCCAGGTGGTGTACCATCTTAGAAAGGTGACAGAGATGAATTTTTTACCTGCCCAGACAGCGAAGATCATAGCGATATATGTGCCAGTACAGAAAAAGACAAACTCCATATAGTGTGTAGTTTGCCAGACAGCATAGGGTAAAACTATAAAGAAAATTGTGCTTACTGCCCAGAGAGCTGGGTCAATGAGGAACTTAGCAGAGACGGTAGCCTTACGCTCGCGTTCTCTAAGCTCTTCTAAAGTTGGTTCGCGACGTAGGATTCCGGTTAACATTAGTGACCTCTATTACCTGTGATAATGTATTTTGTTAACAGATATGATCTGTGTGGAGCAAGGATAAAGGATACACAAACAAGGATGGTCATAAATGTCCAGCGTGACCAACCGGTGGTGTTTTCAAGAAACATGCCAAGGACATACAGAATAACAGTAGCAAAAAGGAGACCTAAACGATGCTTGTTTACTTCTGACGTTGAGTTCTTTAGGTCTTTTAAGAATGGTACAACCTTATTGTTTAAAAAGGAGACGAAACGCTTTTTCATCTATACCTCCGTATTATCAAAGAGTGTTATGGGGCTATTTTACTACATATTGGCTGTTGTGGGTCAAGAGTTTCTTTTTGTGGTCAGTTTGGATAAATAATTGTAAGATGGATATATGGAGATAAGAGGAGAGGTAAGCAAAGTATATTTTGGGGGCTGGTATCAGAGAACTACGTTGCATTTGACGGAGATATTTAATTTTTTGGAGCAAGGTAAGAGTGATTTGGACCTTTCTCGCCAGAAGCTTGCGTCTCTTAGGACAGAAATGCGAATAAAGAGTGTAACTCGGGAAGCAGGCTACCTAGAGTATGTGAAGGCGGTAAACGAGGAAGGGATAGAAATTAAATATTTTGAGGACGGTTTGTATGTGCTATCTTTGGAATCTCACAATGTTCCCAGAGCTAGGGAGGTGTTGCAAAGTTATTATGAAACAGCCTTTGCCCCGGCCTTTGCTTATATTTTTTCTTTGGGAGCACCGACTCCGAAGGAGCTAGCAAACATAAAAACAATCCACCCAATTGCCGTAGGAGTTATCTTTGGTAACCCCGAGAAATATGTTGTTGATGAGCTTAAATATGGTCGAGTTTATAGTAGTTTGGGAAGCCAAGAATTAGTAGTAAAAAAATTACCCGAATACATCTTTTTGGTGGCAAAGCTTAGAAACAAAGAAATGCTGGAGAGCTTGGTAGAAATGCAGATTTTTTTCCGGGAGTTTAAAGATCAGCTGCAAAAGTACTTGGATATTCATCGCCACTTATGGGAGAAAATTTCGGAGATAAAAGAGAAAAAGTTAATTAAGGGGAGCGAAGTAGAGGAACTGCGAATGGAGCTAGATTCTTACCAGAAAACTATTAATTTGATTAGTAGTCGCATAAACCAAATGGGTTCTTATGTCCATACTAGAGCCGATATAGCGAAACAAATGAAAGTGGCGGAGCAACTAGATAAAATTTTTCAGTATAAGTTTGATGTCCTCAGCAACAGTCATAGCTATATCAAAGACATTTGGGTGATGACTGGTAACTACTTAAATACGGCGATTGCAGTGATAAGTGAGATAAAGGGGCAGGCGATGAATAAAAATATTCAGAGTTTGCAGATTATTACTACTTACGGGGTGGTGGGGGGAATAATAGGTTATTTGAGTAGGGATAGTTTGCCAAAGATTACTGAGAGCGGCATGGTTTATTTTGGGGTTTTGGTGCTAGTGACGGCGCTGGTTAATAAATTTGTGGCGTTTGTGTACAGGAGGAGTAAGTATAAGCTGGTGTTTGGAGAAAGAGTGAAGAGGCTCTAGTCTTGACATTATGGGGTGTTTGTGATATTATCGTGCCTATTGTACCTAGAAGCGAGACAAGTGCTCGCCAACAGGGCGAGAACTTTGATAGTCTTAGCTCTCTAAAGGCCGTTACAGAAGCGGCGTATCGTATTGCTCTAATTTGAGTAGTGCGGGAGGTGTTATCATGACCCAAACTTCTGATTTCAGCACGAAAAAGACGCAGAGACG
>MFAQ01000034.1:4601-5778 GCA_001776275.1 Candidatus Collierbacteria bacterium RIFOXYD1_FULL_40_9 | reverse complement strand
ACCGGGGATTTTCAATAGACAAAGTGCAAAAAACATGAGGCCAGCGAGAAGACAGGAGGCAGAGTTTGGTACAAACCCATGTGGAGAAATAATTTTAAGACCGTTTCAATTTTGTAACTTATCGATTGCGATTGCTAGAAAGGACGATACTTACGAATCTTTGAGGGAGAAAGTGGAAGTTGCCACAATAATAGGGACGATTCAGTCTATGGCGGTTAGTTTTCCTGGACTAAGACCTGAGTGGAGGGAAAATTGTGAAGAAGAAAGATTGTTAGGTGTAGATATCAATGGTCAATTGGACAGTCCCGTAGTTCAAGATCCTGCAATCCAAAGTAGGTTGAGACAAGTAGCTATTGAAACCAACAGGTTGTACGCTCAAAAACTGGGGATAAATCAATCCGTCGCGGTTACATGTGTAAAGCCATCTGGTAATTCCTCTCAATTGTTTAACTGTTCATCTGGAATACACGCTAGGTGGGCACCATACTATATAAGAAATATTAGGGTTAGTGCTCACTCACCGATATTCAAAGTGCTAAGGGATGAAGGAGTACCAATGGACCCAGAGAATGGACAGACAATTGAAACGGCAACAACTTGGGTAGTACATTTTCCTGTAAAGTCCCCAGATGGAGCAAGACATAGAAAATCTCTTAAAGTAATTGATCAGTGCAACTATTGGCTACAAAACAAAATACACTGGACGGAGCATAACCCAAGTGTGACGATCACATACTACCCAAATGAAGTTATTGATTTAATAAAGTGGGTTTGGGAGCACAAGGACTTAATAGGGGGAATGGCATTTTTACCAGCATTCGACGCTGCCTACGCACAGATGCCATACCAAGAAGTTACCCAGGTAGAATATGAAAAGTTGAGATCTAGTTTTCCGGAGATCGATTTTAGCAAGCTTTATAGATATGAGGAGGAAGACTATACAAAAGCGGCACAAGAATTGGCTTGCGTGGCTGGTGCCTGTGACGTCGATTACAGCGAGGGGAAAATATAAACCCTTATTGGTTTATTATCAGAAACTCTCTGATGTTATTGGAGAGTTTTTGATATACTTTGTTTGGTTTGAGTAGAGATTGACACGTGAGAGAATTTGGTTTTAAATTATTTTAGATACTTTTGTAAACTATCACTTGTTTTGGTCGATTGATAATCTGCTACT
>MFAQ01000034.1:0-4551 GCA_001776275.1 Candidatus Collierbacteria bacterium RIFOXYD1_FULL_40_9 | reverse complement strand
GGCACCAAACGAGAAAAAAACTATAGATGAGATTGCAATGGCCGAAATTGATAGTTATGTAGAGAAAGTCGAAGGTTCAACCGAAAGAACAGTTTCAGATAACCAAAACCAACAGGCACACACAAACCAGAGTCAAGGCCAAAACAAACCTTCGTTTGTGGTCAGCTCGGGGTCAGCTAATCAAAACACAGGACCTAGAAAAATAGTTTTGCCAGTTAATGAGCAGCAAATGAGAGAAGGGCTTAGAAGTAAGCCTTCGGTTGGGATAAAGTGGTTGGCAGAATGGTGCTTGATGATGATTAAGAAATACCCAGGTCGAGTTTTTTATACACCCGTTACAACTTATGATTGATTCTACTTATTGGATTCAGTACTTTTTGATATTAGCAACTGGCCTGTTGTTAGTCACAGCTTCTATAGTTTTTTGCTGGTTGTTGTTTGTGATTTGGCTTAGATTTAGAAATAGGGAAGAGGTAAGTATGGAGTTTGTTTTGTTGGAAATTGCAGTACCTAAGGATAATGAAGTTAAGGTGGAGGCAGTTGAGCAGATGTTTAGCAGTATCTACTCCATAAAAAAAAGTGGCTTTTGGCAAAAGTTTTCGGCCCAGCAACATATCTCTTTGGAGGTTGTTGGTAAAAAAGAAGACATTCGTTTTTATGTATCGTGTCACAAGAATAATGTGGAGTTATTAGAGAAGATGATTGTTGGGACCTACCCCGGTTCGCAAGTGGTGCAAGTGGATGAGTACAACGTTTTTTATAAGGACACTAAAGTTGAGTTTGCGGAACTTGTTTTAAAAAACGAAAGTTTTAAGCCGTTGAAGTCTTACAAAGAGATGCCAGTAGACTTCTTATCGTCGCTGACTTCTGCTTTGGCAAAATTTGGGGATGATGAAGCGGCAATAGTGCAGATCGTTATTTCTCCAGCTGAATCTTTTTGGTCAAAATCTGGAAACGCATATGTTTCAAAGCAAAAGAAGGATGAGTCTGACCCAGAAAAGGCCAAGTTTAAAATGAATCCTCAAGAAATGGAGGCAATAACTAGCAAGTGTTCTAAGTCAGGCTTTTTGACTAGTATTCGGTTGGTGAGTATTTCTCCAGATGCTAGCACAGCAAAATCGAACCTTAGTAATCTGAAGGGGGTGTTTTCTCAGTTTGCCGGCAATCAAAATAGTCTTACAAGCAGCAATATAAGATTTAAGCACTCGTTCTTGCTTGACGTAATATACAGATATCAGAATATGTGGGGTAACAACTCGGTTCTTACTGTTGACGAGCTGGCTGCTGTATGGCATCTGCCAAATAAAACAATAGAAACTCCACATGTATACTGGTTGGCAGCAAAGTCAGCCCCAGCCACAGGAGGTTTTCCATCTGAGGGGATGTGGTTGGGAAGATCGATATACAGAGGTCAGGAGAGAAATATTTTTATAAGTGAAGAGGACAGAATGAGACATATTTATATTATTGGTAAAACCGGTACTGGAAAAACTGAACTTTTGAAGTCAATGATTTTGCAAGATATGCGAGCTGGTCGTGGGCTCTGTTTTATGGAACCACATGGTGATGGCATAGAAGAGCTTTTAGAGCTTGTCCCTCCAGAAAGAGCTGAGGACGTGATTTTGTTTGACCCGTCTGACAAAGAGAGGCCAATAGGATTTAATCTTCTTGAGGTGCATCACTACGACGAAATGTATCAAGTAGCCTCGTCAATTATTAACTTAATGTACAAGTTGTTTGACCCTAATAGAACTGGTATGGTTGGCGCCAGATTTGAGCATGCTGTTCGAAATGCAATGCTTACTGTAGGGTGTGTTCCGGGGGCTACTTTTGTAGAAGTTAATAGGGTTTTAACTGACCAGAAGTATGTTCAGGAAATATTACCACTTGTAAAGGACCCTATTGTGCGTCGCTACTGGACTGATCAGATTGCACAAACCTCAGACTTTCATAAAAGTGAGACTTTGGACTACATATCGTCGAAGTTTGGTAGATTTGTAACCAACAAAATGATCAGAAATATTATTGGCCAAGCGAAGAGTACTTTAAACTTGCGAGAAGCTATGGATGGCGGAAAAATAGTTTTTTTGAAACTTGCTAAGGGATTGCTTGGTGAAGAAGATTCGAGTTTTTTGGGCAACCTGATTGTGCCAAAAATTTTAGCGGCTGCACTTTCGAGACAAGAATTGGCGCGAGAGCAGAGAAGGCCTTTTTACTTTTATGTTGATGAGTTTCAGAATTTTGCTACACCTGACTTTGCTCAGATGCTATCGGAGGTAAGAAAATATGGAATGGGTCTGATTATGGCTAACCAATTTGTAAGTCAATTAGACGAACAAGTTAGGGACGCTATTTTTGGTAATACCGGCACACAGATGACTTATAGAGTTGGAGTTCAAGATGCGGCTATTTTGGCAAAGCAATTTGAGCCTGTTTTTACTGAGAATGATCTTGGAAATGTTCCGGCACAAAATATTTACGTTAAAACAATTGTTAATGGGACACCTGTTCCACCGTTTTCGATGAATGTGGGTAGAGATCTTAAAGCCGAGAAAGCCTCTGGTAGCCCGGAAGTTGCTAGGATGGTAAAAGAATTGTCACGCCTCAAGTTTGGAAGAGATGCAGACGAAGTCGAGGAGGAAATTGAGAAGAGGTCAAAGCTTTAGTTAGTGATGGATGGTTCGAAATGCGACTATAATCGCTTTGCCACTGTCTTGATATAATAGCAACATTGGGGCCGATAGCTCAGCTGGTTAGAGCGCAAAGCTTATACCTTTGATGTCCCTGGTTCGAATCCAGGTCGGCCCACAGAAGATATTTTTAAAAGTTAAAATGATTCATATGTTTAAAAAAAAGAGTCGAAGGAAGTTGTCTGACAAGGTACTTCGGGTGATGGACGTAAAGGATGAGTCTAACTATGCCCAGTCAAGGGCTATGCCACAAGAGATGATGGTTAGTGGAGATTTGTCTTTGGGAAAAAATGGTAACCCGGTCACTATTTTGATTGAGGATGAGGTTTCAGGTGAACAATTAGAAGTTTCCGGAGTCAGAAATGCTTTTTTGATTATTGAAGACTCTAGAAAGAGGATACCTGGTTGGCTTGCAATGGCAGTTGGTTCTATGGATAAGATGAGCTCAGTGCTAGGCTTTTTGTCACAGTCAACACTCGAAGCAATAAAGAGATTTACAGGTCGATAAGCTTGGGCTTGTCTTTAGCGGGCTTTTCCGAGATGAATTCTAAGTATTTTTCGGTAGTTGAGAGTCTTTTGTGACCAACTAACTTGCTAATATAGACAAGAGGACTGCCAGATGTGAGCTGTTGAGCTATAAAAGTGTGTCTTAAATCGTTTACTTTGGCATTTTGTATGCCTGCGATATGAAAGTATCGATCTAGATTGGAGCGGATGTTGCGGATAAGGAAAGTGTTGCCTGTTTTGGTTATAAAGACACTGTCATTGTTGCTTTTTGGTCTAACTTTTAGATATTTGTCTAAAGCTTCTTTTGCGGGCTGATTGAAGGGGATAGTACGCTCTGGGTGAGACTCAAAGGCCTTGATGGTGATTTGGTTTGTCTCGTTGTTGATGTCAGATAGTCTTAGGTTAGCAAGTTCAGAAATACGCATACCTGTTTGTAGAAGAAGCTCTACTATGGCGGCCATACGAACATCGTCTTTGCAGACGTCGCGTAGGGCACGGTATTCTAGTTTATTTAAGAGTCTTGGGGGTTTAATGTCATATTTAGGGTGGGTGACTTCTGTGGCAGGATTGTCGGTAACCAGACCGTTGATTTGAACAAAGCTAAAGAAACTCTTTATGGAGTTAATTTTTCTGGAAATGGATTTAGTGGTGTAGTTCTTTTGGGATAAATCCTCTTTAAAGGCATCAATATCGACTTTGTTTATATCTTTTAGGCTGGTTTTTCCTGATTTAGCCACAAAAGTAGCAAGCTGTTCAATGTCTTTAGAGTAGGCTAAAATGGTGGCAGAAGCTCTGCCTTGTTTGGCAAGGTTTTCTTTAAAGCTGTTTATAGCTGGTTGGGCGTTTTGTTCCATATTCAGCGTTTATTGTAACATTCTAGGTCTACAAATGCAAGTACCAAATAAAAACTACAAGGACATAAAGCAAAAGGGCTTGGTGAGATGGCTTTTATTGCTGGTTTTGTGGATGTTAATTTTGTCTGTTTATAAAGGCTTTGTCCAAACCAGACGTGGTTTTTTGAGGCTAGATGAGGCATCTTTAAGGCTGGAGACAGTAAAAAGAGAAAACAATGAGCTAAGAGCAAGGTTGGAAGTGGTTAACTCCGAGGAGTATAAACTAAAAATAGTGAGAGATAAGCTTAGGATGCAGAAACAGGATGAGGTAGTGGTTGTAATGCCAGAGGATTTTAGTACTATAAGCCAAGATATTGAAGTGGTAGACAAACCTATTTGGAGCAAGTGGTTGGGCTTGTTACTATAGCCTAAAAATGTTGGAGACCGTTTCATTTCGGTCACTTTTTTTGACTAATTAGATTGATAAATACATCCAAAGTATTGTTTTCACTAAGTGAACG
>MFAQ01000033.1 GCA_001776275.1 Candidatus Collierbacteria bacterium RIFOXYD1_FULL_40_9 | reverse complement strand
TGGGGTTGAGCGTTGTTGCGAACGGCACTTGTGGTGAGCTGTTGGCTTGTTACCAAACCAAGGCCCCGGATGCCACTATGATCTGCACGTCCACGCTCAGGGCGGTTGTTTTCGACGGTCGTGAGGTGGGTTTTCGCCGGAGGCAGAGCTTTGACGATCGATGGTGATCAGCTCTTGCCTGTCCTCTCTCTGGCACCGCAGGCTCGCAGCCGAGACGTTCTCGCCGGTCTGCGCTGTAGGGGGCTCTTTTGACTCGCCGATTGCCGCAAGTAAATTTCGAAAATTTCAAAAACTACTTGCGACAACCAACCGTTTTTTACTTTTCAAACTTCAATAGGCTGTATTATACCACCATTTTAACCACCTGTCAAGTGCTATAGGCCCATTACTACAAAAAAAGCCCCATTTTAAAGATGGGGCAAACACTCACGAAATATCGAACTGGCAGCACTCATCACGCTGAGAACCAGAGTTGAAACTAATTCTCCACCCATTTGACTTAAACAACTCAATTACTCTCATTTTTACTTTTTTCCACACCTCGCTCGATAAATTGGATTCAAATCTGCTCATGTCAACCGAGACAGTCGATCCTTCAACAAAGTTCACCAATCTTTTGTTGATCACAGCAACGATATCATTAACTGCTTTTTCAATTTCTGCGGATGACTGTGAAATAGCTTTACTTCTAGAAATAGGCTGATTCATTTTTTTCTCCTTGTTTTGAAAGATCTGATAGTGTCCAATATACACTATAAAAACAGTCATGTCAATATCCAAAACAATCTGAGATCTGATGTCTGAAAACTGAGATCTACCTTAATAGCTCCCCCACAATCTCCGCCGCCACCGCTCCAGCCACCGCACTCCCTTCTCCCCCCTCCTCCACCAGTATAGTCATTACAATCCAATCATCTACAGAGCTACCCTTTGGCACCACCACACTTATCCACGAGTTTGGCAAAGTCTCCTCTCCTCCCTTTTGGGCTGTACCTGTTTTGCAATAGACTTTACCTGCATATTTAAATAACGGAAAAGCTGTCCCATCTGGACTACAAGCTTTCTCCATCCCCTTAATAATTATTTTTCTATTCTCGTCTTTTATATTCACCGCTAGGCAATCTGATTTGCCTACTATTTTTGGGATACATTTTTTGGCACTAACCACACTAGCTGTCATCGTATTTATTTGCAATGGGGTTGCCATCAAGTCGCCTTGCCCAATAGACAAGTGAAAGGTGTTACCCAAAAACCATCTCTCTCCCAAAATTTTCTCCCTCCAGTATGGATCAGGCAACAGTCCCCTTACCTCACTAGGTAAATCGACTCCCGTTTTCTCACCTAAACCAAAAACCTTAGACCATTTGACCAAACTGTCCACACCCAACATTTCCCCAATCCGATAATAAAAAATATCGTTTGAGCGAGACAGGCCCTTTATTACATCCACCTCGCCCTCTGTTCTCCCGTACTTATCCAAATACCAGTTCCCAAACCGATACTCCCCTATTTTTATTTCTCCGGTGTCCAAGATGGTTGTTTTCTCTGTTATCTTACCTTCCTCTAATGCTGCTATAGATGGAATAATTTTGTAAACCGAACCAGGCGCAAAGTCCCCCGAAATTGCCCGATTAAATAATGGTTTCTTTTCGGTATCAGCAATAATATCTGTCACGTTTTTATAGTCGCCACCAAAATCACTACGCTTACCTCCGTCTATAAATAAATTATTATCAAATGAGGGTGCGCTAACCATCGCCAGGACTTCCCCGTTTACTCTACTAACAATAATTGCCCCGCTCCTTCCCGTTTCTTTTAGTTTTTCCTTCAATGCGATAAACGCAATTTTTTGTAAATCCACATCCAAATTTGACTTTATATTTTCTGAAACTTTACCCTCACTTTTTACTGCCCAAGATCTAGTCTCACCACTTGCTCTTTCCTCTACCAACATCTCTCCAGATATTCCACCAAGTTTCTCGTCGTACTGCTTTTCGAGACCCATTCTTCCTATCTCTGTTTCGCCGTCACACACAGGAGAACACTTTTTTAGTGTTTGCTCGTCAATTTTACCAACATAACCCAAAACTGAAGCTGTTACTTCACCAAACGGATAAAAACGAATATCCTTTCCGTCATGTTCAATGTTTACTGCCAACTGTTTACCATTTCTGTCATAAATCACCCCCCTTACTTGTTTAATTTTTTCACTTCTTATTGTATTTCCTCTTGCCTGCTTGCTGTAATACTCCCCCATAACCAAATTTACAAAAGTCAACCTAGAAACACCAATAGCCAAAAAAACTACAACGATAAAATGCAGCCAAAATACAGATTTTTGTTTATTCATCGACTACAAATTAACTCTAATTGTATGGTCTCTATCCACTCCTCTAGCTAAAACACTCGAAAATACAAAAACTGCCAACTGCTCCCCCAGACCAAAACCCAAACCAAACAAATAATCGAACAACAAATTTGCCACAAGTGACACCAATATCACCAAAAACGGTTTTAAACGTCCGGAATTAAACAAAGGATAGGTAGCAACCAAAAATAAAATAATATACAAACTCATCAACCCTAGCGTCTGCCCGTAATAAATACTCAAAAACAGGCCACAAAAAAGACCTAGCCAGTATACATAACCGCCAATATTCAAAACTAGCAAGGCTGACCAAAACAAGCCTATTCCAAAAACAGCTTCGCCGAGCAACAACCCAAGAAAAAATAAAAGCAAATATTTTATGTTATTCTTTGATTGCATATAAATTTTATGACCAATAGCAAGTTTATTTTTCTTCCCCCACTCTTGATCTCAATACTACTATTTACCACTAGTAATCTCAAGATCGGTAATCTTTTTAATACTTTTTTTAACGTTGCTTTTTACCCTTTTACCTCGCCACTTAGAGACTTCAAGACCTATTACCAACTACAAAGCAGTACAATCAAAAACCTTCCCAATACTAATAAGCAAAACAGAGAACAAAAAGTATTTATTGCTCACTTAGTTCGAGAAAACGAAATTCTCAAGCAGTCACTAAAGGACTCAAAAATAGAGAGTAATCTCAAAAACAACTACCAAGAAGTTTTACCAATTAAAGTTACTGGTAACACCGGCAAAATTGTTGCCACATCTAGTCAACCCTTGGATAAGTTAAAAAGCGGTATGCCTGTCGTCAATGGCAATATCTTGCTTGGCCTGGTGACGGAAATAAACCAAAATATTATCAACATAATCTCTCTTGAAGATGATCTTTTTCCACCTCTAGACTTAAAGGGTGCATCTGGACCAGAGGGGGTCTACAGGCATCACAACGGCATACCTCAACTAGTCAATGTCCCCAGTCAAACTCCAATAATCCTGGGAGACTTTGTTCTCACCAACCCAACAGACTTAATCCCAGCCAACCTGCTTGTTGGCAAAGTTTCCAAAATCATAACCGCCCCCCAAGATCCGCTTCAAAAAGGTGAAGTAACTCTCTACGACTCTTTTAGCAACAATCCAGAAAACATCGTCATCATCCTCAAACCTTAACTACCTTACTCCTCCAACCACTTTCACCTTATTTAGCAAAACATCATCCTCTAATACTTTCGCACAGCCCATAACCACTGCCTCTAGTGGGTTCTCAGTTACCCAAACTGGCATGCCAACCTGCTCACTGATCAGTTTATCTATTCCCCGAATCAGCGACCCTCCCCCCGCCATCACCATTCCCTTTTCTAAAATATCTGACACCAAGTCTGGTGGCGTTTCTTCGATGATCAGCGCTATCTCCTGCAAAATCTGATTTACAATCGGCATCAAGGCTTCCCTAATTTCTTCACTATTAAGTTTTAAGGACTGTGGCAAACCTGTTTCTAAACTTCTGCCCCGAACTACAATTTGCAAACCAGCTCCCTCTTTTTCTTTTTTTTGTGGATAAGCCGAACCAACTGCAATTTTTACTTCCTCTGCCGTACTCTCACCAAGCAATAAATTATATTTAAGTCTTACAAAATTTATTATTGCTTCGGTCAGCTCGTCTCCTGCCACTCGTAAACTTCGGTTTAAAACCAACCCCCCTAAAGAAATAACCCCAATCTCACTTGTTCCCCCACCAATATCGCAAATTAACTGACCCTCAGCCTTTTGGACTGGTAAACCAGCCCCAATGGCTGCTGCCATCGGCTCTTCGATAAGAAAGGCAGCTCTGGCTCCAGCCGAAATCGCCGCTTCTTGCACCGCCCTTCTCTCCACCTCAGTAACCCCGCTCGGAATTCCAATCGCTACTCGCGGGCGAGGAATTTTAAAACCCAAACCCTTATACAGTTCGTGAACTTCAACAATATAGTGCTTTAGCATCGCCTCAGCCGCATCAAAGTCAGCAATCACCCCATCTCGCAATGGTCTTACCACTTCAATATTGGCCGGATTTTTTCCCAACATTTTTTTGGCTTCTTCTCCCATAGCCAAAATCTCTTTGGTTTTTATATGGCGAGCCACTACAGATGGCTGACGAATAACTACCCCCCGACCCTTAACGTGGACAACTACGTTGGCAGTACCAAGGTCTATCCCCACGTCCAAAGTGGCCAAACGCCACAACTTCTCAAACATGGGTAACTAGGTTCAGTTTCATAATGCCACTAAATAATACTCAATAGATCATCTATAAGCAATCACATCTTCTCTAATTTTGATATTATTATTCTATGGACCCAGTTACCCAAAAAGACTTCCAAAAATTCACCAAGGAAATTATCGAGATCATTAAAGATAATGGTTTAAATTCGGAGGCTAGATTGGGTAAAGTTATAGATAATAAATCCAAAGAATCGGAAGCAAGATTGAGTAAGGTAATTAAAAAACAGTTTAAGTTTTACTCAGAGCAGTTAGCAGATAAAGTTGAGTATCAAGTGGAAGAGGCTGTGAAGGAACTAAAAAGTGAGAACTTGAACTTTAAAGATGAAATCATTTCTGAACTAAAAGATATAAGACAAGAAACTTCCGTAAACACAAGCCACCGCAAAATTCTCACCGACCACGAAACACGGCTAACCAAAGTCGAAAACCACATATTTTCAAACTAGCACACATCTCGTCATTCCTGCGTAGGCAGGAATCCATCCAACAACCACCTAATACGTCCTCTCTGTCATTCCGGACTTGATCCGGAATCCAGTCCCCAAATCTAAAATACAACCCTATAACATTTGACAAATATACACATTTGTGATATACTCCGACTATTAACTTCAGGCACAATCCACGATCAAAAGAGTCTGCACCCTAAAAAAACGTTTTCCAAGTGCCCGCGTGGATCGGGTCCAAGTTTTCAAAGGTTCGCCTCCAAATAGGGGGACGAACACAGCCCACAGGAGGGGCTCCCAATGAAAAAGACACATGTATTTTTTGCATTGCTTGTTGCCATTTCAATGGTACTTGCTGCGTGTGGTGCAGGCGAACCTTCTGCATCTGCGGAACCAATTCCGTCTCAGCCACAAAATTCGGCGACACTCGACGAATTGACTGTTGAAGAAGTTCAACAGCTAATCGGATCTCCCGAACCTGTGGACGATATTGAGATTTCCGATACCGAGATCTATTTGCCCACTGAAGTCAATATTGTTACGACAACCGGCAACCATAGTGTGTGTAGGCTGGAATTCGATACGGTCAAAAGTGCTCATAGTATCGGAGTTAGCTGCGCAGGAGTGCGTGTTGACCTAGGG
>MFAQ01000032.1:9464-13508 GCA_001776275.1 Candidatus Collierbacteria bacterium RIFOXYD1_FULL_40_9 | reverse complement strand
GTTTTTCCTAATTCTTATTTTCCAATGTTACTGTTATTGTTTAGTGGACTGTTCTTTTTGTTATCTGTTTTGTTCTTATCTGCAAAAAGAGCTTTTCGGTGGTCTCTGGCTTTAATGTTTTTTGTAACCTTGCGAATACAAGGATTGGGAAACTTGCTAAACGGAATATTGATATTAGGTATATTATTGGTGATAGAGTATTACTTAGCAGTTCAAATCACTAAACAAGAAAAGCATGCAACTATCTCAGAACAAACTAAACAAAACAATTGAAAAACAACTAGAAAAGATGTTGTGGGGAATACTGGCAGAAACAGATGAGCCGGAAAAGGTTGAGAGAATACTGTCCGAAATCCTAACAGAAACAGAAAAAACGGCTATGTTAAAGCGGCTGGGGATAGCCATTTATTTGGACAAAAATAGAAGCTATGAGGATATTAAGAATAATATAAAGGTAAGCTCGGCTACCATTGCTTCTGTGGCCGACAAGCTAGGCAACCAAGGCTGGCAAGAAATTGTAAAGATGGTAAAGGCGGATGAGTGGGCTTCCGAGTGGACAGATAAGCTGTCTAAAAAGTTCAAGAGGATTTTTGGGTGAGGAACTGGATTCCGGGTCAAGCCCGGAATGACGATGAGTTCACTGTGGGTTAAAATAGCTACATGGATAAGTTTTATATAACAACCACTCTCCCCTATGTTAACTCGGACCCGCATATCGGCTTTGCCATGGAGATAATAAGGGCCGATGTTGTGGCTAGGGTAAAAAGGGCCAGAGGCAACCAAGTTTGGTTTAACACCGGTACAGATGAGCATGGTCAAAAGATATACCAAAAAGCAGTAGAGGAAGGAGTCTTGCCTCAAGAATATTGTGATCGATTTGCAGAGAAGTTTAAGGGTTTAAAAAGTAAGCTAAATTTGTCGAATGACACTTTTATAAGAACCACAGACAAAAAACATATAAAGGCGGCCCAAGACTTTTGGACAGCATGTTTTAATAATGGTGATATCTACAAAAAAAACTACCAGGTTAAATATTGTGTGGGCTGTGAGCTAGAAAAAACAGACTCAGATCTAGTAGACAACAAGTGTCCAGATCATCCAAATTATGAGCTAGAACTAAGAGACGAGGAAAACTATTTCTTTCGATTTTCTAAGTACCAAGAGAAACTGCTAGATTTTTACAAGAAAAACCCTGACTTTGTCTGTCCAGATTTTAGAATGAAGGAAATAACTAATTTTGTGGAGTCAGGATTGTCGGATTTTTCAATTTCTCGCCTAAAATCAAAGATGCCTTGGGGGGTGGAAGTTCCAGGAGATCGAGGCCAAGTGATGTATGTTTGGTTTGATGCCTTGGTAAATTATATTTCTGTTCTTGGGTGGAGCAGTACAGCTAGCGCGGAGTTTGGAGAGTACTGGCCAGGGGTACAGGTTTGCGGAAAAGATAACTTGCGCCAACAGTCAGCGATGTGGCAAGCAATGTTAATGTCGGCAGGACTTCCTAACACAAAAAGGATATATGTGAATGGTTTTATTCTTAGCGACGGAGTAAAAATGAGCAAAAGTTTAGGTAATGTAATTGACCCACTAGAGTGGGTAGAAAAATATGGAACCGATGCGGTTCGGTATTTCCTGCTGTCTTCTATTTCGAGTTTTGAGGATGGAGATGCTACAGAAGAGAGATTTAAGGAGGTCTATACAGCTGGGCTAGTAAATGGTTTGGGGAATTTAACAGCTAGAGTAGCGGCGATGATAGAAAAGGCTGAAACGGAATTCGAAGATGCAGTAAATACTCCCGACAATGAAGTATTCCGAGCAGTCGAAGAATACAACTTTGCTCTTGCAATAGAGCTTATTTGGAAAAAAATTAAAACTGCAGACACAATAATTAATGAAAAAAAAGCTTGGTCTCTGACAGGTGTTGAGCAAAAAGAAGTCTTGTCTGAACTAGTGAGAATAATTAGACAGGTTGCAGTTGACCTAGATGTTTTTCTGCCCGAAATGGCTAAAAAAATTCAAAACCAGTTTGGAGGAGAGAAGATTACAAAATCAGAGCATCTGTTTGCAAGACTTAAATGAAACTGATAGATAGTCATTGTCATCTGGTCGACGAGAAAGTAGCTCCGATTGTTGATGAGGTTATTGGGAGGGCAGAGAGGGTTGGCGTTGAGAAATTTATTACCATGGCGGGAGGGAGAGCTGGGTGGAGCAAGCTTATAGATTTGGCTCAAGAATACCCAGAGGTTTTTGTAGCTTTTGGCTGGCACCCAGAAGATATTACGAAAGAGGAGGATCTAATAGATATGGAGGGGCTGATTATAAAAACCCCAAAGTGTGTAGCAATTGGCGAAGTTGGCTTGGACTTTTTTTACGACAGAGAGAAAGAAACCAAGGAAGTTCAACTACTAATGCTCTCAAAACAAATAGAGTTGGCGATAAAAATAAACAAGCCACTAGTTATTCATGTTCGAAATGCCGAAGAAGAGATGCTTTCTATTATGGATAAATATAAAAGTAGTTTTAGAGCCCATTTTCATTGTTTTGGAGAGAGCCAAAAACTGCTAGACAGAGTCTTGTCCGACAACCATATGGTCAGCTTTGGGGGCAACATTACTTTTAAGTCAGCCCAAATCCTTAGAGAAATGATAAAAACGGTGCCACTTAGTAGGCTACTGCTGGAAACTGACTCACCTTATCTGTCCCCAGAACCGAAGAGAGGCACCCAAAATGAGCCGGCAAACCTGGTTCACACTGCGCATTTTATTGCCAGAGAGCTTAAAATAGAAGTAGAGGAACTGACGCTGGAAACAAATAAAAATACTATATGCTTTTTTGGCTTAGAAAATTAATCATCAGATACCCCAATAGATCCCAGAGAATCTTGGAGATCTTGCCTGGGTTTGTAAGTTGGACTTTTATTCTCTTTCCAGTTTGGGGATCAATTTTTTGGCCTGTAGGAGTGGCTTATTTTATTATTGCTTTCAATGTTTACTGGCTTTATAGATCAACAACTTTAGCTTGGGCAGCTTTAACTTCTTACTACCGAATTCAGGCATGGGAAAAATATGATTGGATGGGAGATGTTGCCGGTTTTGCTGACTGGAAGAAAGTTAAGCATGTAATAGTTCTTCCAACATACAAAGAACCGGGTGACATATTAGTAAGAACCCTAGAGGCGCTAGAATCACAAACCGTAGGGCACAACCAGATAATTCCTGTAATTGCTATGGAAGAGAGAGCTGGAAAAGAAATAAATGAGAGTAGAGAGAAACAACTTAGAGCGCGCTTTGCAAAATCATTTGCCAGTTTATTTTTTTACTATCACCCAACTAACCTAGAAGGAGAAGTAATAGGTAAGTCGAGCAACGCAGCTTGGGCAGGTAAACAGTTTAGGGAAGAGCTAAAAAAACACAAAGAATGGGATCTGGAAATGATGACAATTTCGTCAGTTGATTGCGATGTGGCTTTGCATCCAAATCACCTGGCTGCTCTGACTTACATGTTTTTGGATGATCCACATAGGTATCGGAAAATTTGGCAAGGAGCAATTGTTTTTTACAATAACATAGAGCGAATTCCTTGGCCTATGAGAGTTTTTAATCGGATGAGTAGTGTAATTAACATGGCTCAACTAGCTCGCCCAGACAGATTGATAAACTTCTCAACCTATACGCTTAGTTTAAAACTAATGGATGAAATTGACTACTGGGACACTGATGTAATTCCAGAGGACTACAGAATTTTTTTTAAGACATATTTTGCAACAAATGGAGAAGTGGAGGTAGAACCTTTGTATATTTCTGTTTCTGCTGATGCAGCCGAAGCAGATGGTTTTTGGAGTACTTATACAAATACATACGAGCAAGTAAAACGCTGGGCATGGGGAGCAAGTGACGACGCTTATATTCTTAAAAAATACATATTAGACACAGGTGCACCTTTTTGGGACAAAACAATCCGGGTGTTTAAAGTAATTGAGGATCACTTTATGTGGCCAGTGAATTGGTTTATTATTACTGTCGGTGCTAACATGCCCCCACTGTTGAA